>NZ_QTMM01000018.1:0-147837 GCF_003635445.1 Parabacteroides sp. AF17-3
ATTAATTTTTAATACTTGTACTACTTGTTGATATGTAAATCTTTCAAAGAACTTTCGCTTTCTTTTCGATTGCGGCTGCAAAGGTAAGGACTTTTTTTTAACTACCAAATTTTTCAGAAGAAAAATTGAAAAGTTTTTTTGAGTCGCTGTGGCGGTTGGAATTTTGCTTAGAATCTCTAACCTCATCCCCTTTCCTCAGGTTACCTCTTTTATCATGTTGGTGCGCCGTTCTCTCTCGAATGCGGGTGCAAAAGTAGTAGATTACTACATACGATCCAAACTTTTTACCGATTATTTTTCATTTATTTTTTAACCGGAGACGCTGTAATATAATGTACGCACAAAGAAGACTGAAAAAATATTCCTCGCTAACCGGTACAACCCGCATCTTTCGATTCGACCATACGGTTACTTTAGGTTTTTGTCAACTTATTTCAGGACACGACTTCCCTTTCTTTTATTCGTTCAATATATATCGAATGAATAATACACTATTATCAAATGAATAAAGCATATATGTCTTCTTTGCGTTTGATATATATCAAACGAATCGCTTATACTGTAACCGGGCTGAGTTATATACAAGTATATACAGAAAACGAAGGAAGGAAAAAGGTATCTATATAGCCCCACCTGGCCCTTTTGCCTTTGCTATAATAGGTAGTAATAAAGTCTATACCAAAGTTCTAACAGCAAATAGACATATCTCCCGAAATAATTCAAGGTAAAAGAATGGTTAGTATCAATAAGTTAACTATATTTGCTGTCTGATAAAAACTTACGAAATATAGATATGAAACAATTTTTTAAAATGATGTTCGCCTCAGCACTAGGTGTTTTTGTTGCTGTTGGCCTGATTTCCATTGTATTTGTATTCACTCTGATTGGTATTGCAGCCAATGTAGGCAGTACTCCTGATTACACCCCAAAAAGCAATACCGTATATAAATTAACGCTTGAAGGAAACCTCTCCGACAATACCGAAGAAAACCCAATCGCTATGCTGATGGGTGAAACAGATAAGTCTCTTTCATTAAAAGATATTCTTTCCTCTATCCAGACTGCCAAAGAGAATAAAAATATTAAAGGTATATATATAGAAGCAAAAGGTCTTAGCACCGGTTCTGCCAGTCTCGAGGCCATACGTAGAGCATTAAACGATTTCAAAGAAAGCGGAAAATTCATTGTTGCTTATTCTGACAATTATACGCAGGGTTGCTATTATCTATGTTCTGTTGCCGATAAAGTCTTCCTGAATCCACAAGGTACATTAGGACTTGTCGGAATGGCTTCACAAACGATGTTCTATAAAGATTTATTAAAAAAGGTCGGCGTAGAAATGATGATATTTAAAGTCGGAACTTATAAAGGCGCTGTTGAACCGTTCATGCTCGACAAACTAAGTGACGCCAACCGCGAACAAATCCAATCATATATAAGTACCATTTGGGACAATGTAACCAACGGCATTGCCGAATCCAGAAAAATCCAGGTTGCCGACATCAATAATTTTGCCAATCAAGGCTATGCTTTCGCTGCGGCTGAAAAAGCTGTCGAATGCGGCCTGATAGACGAATTGAAATACCGTCCCGAAGCCGAAGAATTCGTAAAAGAGCTGGCTGGACAAAGCGACAAACGCCTACAGACTGCCAGCCTTTCAAATATGAAAAGCATCAAAACCATCAGTCGTGAAAAGGCAGACCGTATAGCAATCCTGTATGCAGAAGGCGAAATCAAACCCGAAACTCCCTCTTCACCTTATAATACGGAACAGGCTATTACGGAGAAAGTAGCTTCCGAACTCATCAAGTTAAAAAATGATGAAAACGTAAAAGCCGTTGTTTTCCGTGTCAACTCACCAGGTGGAAGTGCCTTTGTATCCGAACAAATCTGGCGCCAAGTCATTGAATTGAAAAAAGTAAAGCCGATTGTTGTCTCCATGGGCGATGTTGCTGCCTCGGGAGGTTACTATATTTCGTGTGCCGCCAGCAAGATTGTAGCTGAACCCAACACGCTTACCGGTTCTATCGGTATTTTCGGTATTTTCCCGAACGTAACGGGTTTATTCGATAAACTGTCGCTTACTACCGATATTGTAAAAACAAATACATACGCAGATTTGGGAGACATGAGCCGTCCGATGCGTGAAGACGAAAAAGTCCTGATTCAATCATTTGTTGAGAGAGGATATGACACATTCATTACCCGTTGCGCCGATGGCCGCGATATGAGCAAGGAAGCAATCAACGAAATAGGGCAAGGACGCGTTTGGACCGGCGAACAAGCAAAAGAACGTGGCCTGGTTGACGAACTCGGAGGTATAGATAAAGCTATCGAGACTGCTGCCTCTTTAGCCGACCTAACTGATTACAGCCTGACTTATGTTTCCGGTTCCAAAGATTTCTGGAAAGAATTCATCGAAAAACAGCTCGGTGAAGTAAAAGTTTCTGTTGTAAAAAGTGTATTGGGCGAAGAATATGAGTATTTCAAAACACTGAATAATATCAAATCGACAACCGGAGTCCAGGCGCGACTTCCTTATGATGTTAAACCATTATAATCCGAGATGCCGACAGAAAACGACATAAAAATACACTCTCTGCTTTCTCCCTTTTCCTTCCTGTATGGAATAGGAGTCCGGTTCCGCAATCAGCTGTTCGACTGGCGACTGCTGTCTTCGGAGTCATATCCTATACCTATTATATGTATTGGGAATCTGGCTGTGGGAGGAACGGGGAAAACACCCCATACCGAATATATCATCCGTTTATTAAAGGATGATTACAGGATAGCCGTGCTCAGCCGGGGATATAAACGAAAATCTTCCGGTTTTATCCTGGCAAACGAGCAGAGCACAAGCCACGAGATTGGTGACGAACCTTATCAGATGAAACATAAGTTTCCCGATATTCTCGTGGCCGTAGATGCCGACCGTCGCGAAGGTATCGGTAAGCTGCTGGCTCTTCCTGAAGAACAGCGTCCGCAAGTCATCCTTCTTGACGATGCCTATCAGCACCGTTACGTTGTCCCTTCATTCTCCATCGTCCTGACTGACTACCATCGTTTATTCTACAACGACAAGCTACTCCCTGCCGGCCGCCTGCGTGAACCTATCTGCGGAATACGCCGGGCAGACATGGTTATCGTCACCAAATGCGAGGAAGATATGAAACCTATCGAGTACCGCATCATTGAAGAAAACATGAAGTTGCTGGCCCACCAGTCCATCCACTTCACGCATATCGCTTACGATGAAATTAAACCGGTATTCGGGAATCAGGGCAAATCACTCAGCCGGAAAGACATTCAAAAAGAAGACGAACTGCTGGTTATATCCGGCATCGCTTCTCCCGAAGGGTTCATCAAAGAAGTCGGAAAGTTTTCCGACAAGGTAACACCGCTGATTTTTCCGGACCATCATGCCTTTGAAAAATCCGATATACGACGCATTAAAAACACCTTTGATAAAATGAAGTCATCCGCCAAATACATTCTGGTTACAGAAAAAGATGCCGCCCGGCTATTGGATAATCCGCATATTCCCGAAGATTGGAAAACGTGCATGTATTATTTGCCGATTACCATCGAATTCTGCCTGGACAAGAAATTTGACGATGAAATCAAAAAACATATAACAACTTTCCATAAAGATAATTTGTTACGATAAATAAAAGATGAGCAAAAGAACAGAAATTGCAACATTAGGCGAATTTGGTTTAATCCGCCACCTTACAGAAAAGATAGAGTTAAAAAACAAAAGTACAGTAAAAGGCGTTGGCGATGATGCCGCAGTACTAGACTATAAGGAAAAGCAGGTATTGGTAACAACCGACCTTTTACTTGAAGGCATTCACTTCGACCTGACGTATGTTCCGCTAAAACACCTGGGATATAAATCAGCAGTCGTCAACTTCTCCGATATTTATGCGATGAACGGAAAACCGAAACAGATAACGGTCTCCCTCGGTATATCCAAACGTTTTTCGGTAGAAGAACTGGAAGAATTCTATTCGGGCCTCCAACTGGCCTGTGATATTTATGGAGTTGACATTGTAGGTGGTGATACTTCCGCATCATTGACCGGCCTGTGCATCAGCATTACGTGTATCGGTGAAGGTGAAAAAGAAAAAATAGTCACCCGTAGCGGAGCTAAAGATACCGACCTTGTCTGCGTATCCGGAGACCTGGGAGCCGCCTATATGGGTTTGCAGTTGCTTGAAAGAGAAAAAAGGGTATTTAAAGGAGAAAAAGAATTTACCCCCGACTTCACCGGCAAGGAATATCTACTGGAACGCCAGTTAAAACCGGAAGCCCGCAAAGACATCATCGAGTTACTTGACAAAGCCGGTATTGTCCCTACCTCCATGATGGACATTTCGGACGGTCTTTCTTCCGAATTACTTCATATATCAAAGCAAAGCAATGTAGGTTGCCGTATCTACGAAGACCGCATTCCTATCGACTACCAGACAGCGGCTATGGCAGAGCAGTTCAACATGAATTTATCGACGGCAGCCTTGAATGGCGGCGAAGATTATGAGCTCTTGTTCACCGTTCCCCTAACCGTCCACGACAAAGTATCTGAAATGAAGGGAGTTAAAGTCATCGGTCACATCACCCGTCCCGAATTGGGCAATTATCTGGTAGGCCGTGACGGTGGAGAAGTTGAACTGAAAGCCCAGGGCTGGAATTCACTTAATGAATAATTTTTATCATTTTTTCCACCAAACTATTGCATATTAAAAAAAAGTCCGTACCTTTGCACTCGTTAAACAAAACAACGGTGCCATAGCTCAGTTGGTAGAGCAAAGGACTGAAAATCCTTGTGTCCCCGGTTCGATTCCTGGTGGCACCACTGAAAATCAAGCAGTTACTTTAAAAGTAACTGCTTTTTCGTTTAAAATAGACTCCTTTTGGACTAAAAACACACCTATTTTCTGATTTTCTGCGTTCCGTTTAACCCGCACTAAACCATAAGTATAATCCAGCCGTACAGTCTATTTATTTACAAATTCGAAATCATACTTATTGTATCTATCTCCAATATTAGGGAATTTCTGTACAAGTTGCTTTATCTCTGTCATATCCTCTTCCGACAACCCGATATTAGCTGCCTGTGCATTTTCTTCTAAATATTTCATACGTTTTGTACCCGGTATGGGTACAATATTTTCACTTTGCGCTAACAACCAAGCCAAAGCAAGTTGAGCAGGAGTAATGTTTTTACTTTTCGCAATAGTTGCCAGTCCGGTAGCTAAACCGCGGTTATTCTCCCAATGTTCGCTATTATAACGAGGTAAATGCTTTCGAAAGTCATTTTCTCCTAAAGCTTTAACATCAATGGTATTGGTGACCAATCCTCTGCCTAGTGGAGAAAACGGAACTAGAGTTATTCCCAATTCTTTAGTTAAGGGTAGCATCTCTTTTTCCACATCACGGGTTAATAAGGAATACTCACTTTCAACGGCTGATATAGGATGAACGGCATAAGCTCTCCGCAATGATTCGGATGAACATTCGCTTAATCCTAAATAACGCACTTTCCCCTCTCCCACCAGTTCAGTCATAGCACCAACAGTTTCTTCAATCGGTATTGCCGGGTCTATCCGATGTGCATAGTACAAGTCTATGGTTTCAATATTCAGCCTTTTCAAACTGCTTTCTACTGCTTGTCTCATATATTTAGGAGAAGCATCCACATAACTCTCGCCACCGGCAAACACACTGCCTTGATTATTACGTAAGCGGAAACCGAATTTCGTTGCTATAAAAATCTGATTTCTTCTTTCAGCCAATACCTTAGATAATAATCGCTCATTAGCACCATTGCCATACACATCAGCTGTATCCCAAAAGTTGACGCCAAGCTCCAATGCACGGTACAATGTTTTGATGCTTTCTTTTTCATCAGCTACTCCATACGCAGCACTCATTCCCATGCAACCTAATCCGATAGCGGACAGGTTCTCTCCTGTTTTACCTAATTTTCTGTACTTCATAATTTATATTTCTAGTCGGTACAAAATTAAGGAGAGGCATTCAGATTGAATGATACAATTCAAAGCATCATTTGCACAAATCAAATAATTGCCTGTTCTCTGATTTCACTAGGGGATTTACCAGTATGCTTACGATAAAATTTACTGAAATAAGAGACCGTTTCGAATCCCAAACTATACGCTATTTCTGATATAGAAAGATTACTGTGTAACAAATATTGCGTACATTCTTTGGTTATTCTTTCCGCAATCATCTCAGAGGTTGTTTTTCCTGCCGTATCTTTAACGACTTTATTTAAATGATTAATATGCACAGACAGGCGGTTTGCATAATCGGCAGGAGTACGTAAATTTAATATCGCGTGCGGATAATCAACCGGGAATTGCCTGTCTAACAATTCTATGAATAATTCAGTAATACGCTGTGAAGCATTCGGGAACGACTCATACTGATTGAAATCTTGCATTTTCAAGGCTGTATGTATCAACAAATGAAGGTAGCATCGCAACACATCAGACTTATTCACATAGCCGGATTGGTTTTCTTCCTGCATCTGCATGTATATATCCAGCACTTTATCAACTTGCGTATCATCCAAAAAGAAGACTTTATCTCCTGTTATTTTAAATAATGGGGTATTGGCTAACGAACCGTTTTTTTCTTCCGACTGCACAAACTGTTCATTGAAAATGCAAAACATTCCTTTCTGTTCTTCACTGATTGATTCCCAAGCATAAGGAACCAAAGGATTGGAAAACAACAATGCAGGACGGTTTACCAAAATCCATTTATCTGCATAATATAGTTTTCCCACACCTATAATCAATGTAATTTTATAAAACTCTCTGTAACTGAATTGTACTGTTCCAAAATTACATTACCGGGAGAAAATATTAAAGTAGGGTTTCTCCTTAGAATAAATAGCATCCGGTTGAGAAGGACAAAGCTGTATCCTTTTATAGAATTACGAAATACTTTCAGGCATAATAACGAGTATTTATTGCAAAATAAACAATTATTATCCGAAGAGAGCTTACTTTTCAGGTAATAACACTATTAAATCCTCACACTCTTCTATTAAATAGTATGCAATGAACACTAAAAATTCGGAATCTGATGCATTATCAAAATGCAGTATAGGCTTATTCTTAGGTTCGTAAAATACTTCTCCACCTGTTAGCAATTGAGCTTTTTCTCCTTCAACCTGGAACAATAAAGTACCTGAAACAACATGCCCCACAACTGAACAAGGATGTAAATGATACTCAGCCTTTCCACTTTGCGGAATAACGACTCTTTTAATTTCGACTTTTGATAAACCTTGCTTTTCCTTCAATTGAATAGAAAGAAGATTGGTTCTTGCTACGTTATTCTTTTCCATACTTGTGCAACAATTTAAAATGATTAATACAATGAATACTGCTATCTTATTCATGATAGATTTGTTTGCTGCAAAGATAGGACAAAGCAAGAGCTTATTTCATTGACCTATGTTAAGAGATTTAAGACGGCTCAAGGATTCAGGTTTTATTCCAAGATATGATGCTATATGATATTGTGATACATGTTGTTCTATATTAGGATAAGTTTGTAGAAGTAATTTATATCTGTCTAAAGCATTATCCATAAGTAATGATGTCTCTTTCCTGCATTTTTTAATAAAGAGAGTGTCTGCTATATATTTTCCCAATTTATACCACTCATTCGAGGCTTGTAGTAATTGGTCATAATTAGTTTTAGATAAACAATATATAACCGAGTCTTCCAATGCCTGTATGCTTCCTACACTTGCCTCTTTAGTTAGAAAACTTCTATAAGATGTGATAAATGAACCTTCAAAATAAAAGTCACTGATATAATCGTCTCCTTCCTTTTCTATGTAAGAGCGTAAAACTCCCGATTCCACAAAGCCTATAAATCTACAGATTTGTCCCTGATGCAATAAATAGTCTTTCCGCTTCAAAAAAACTTTATCGCATGTATCTATCAGCCTTCCATATAAATCGGACGATAGACCTACTTCGTTGATTAGAAAGTTCTCTAATATCATATTTTATCTATACCATACGCCCCCCCCCCATTTAATACACCGTTACTATTTCCCCCCTCTCCTTCCGAGTTGAGAAACATTCGGGTTGTTCTGCGATATATCCCAATGGTATAATCGCTACCGGATATTTTTCAGCAGGTAATTGAAAGTTTGTTCTAAGTAAATCCAAATCAAAGTTACAAACCCAGCAACTACCTAACCCCATTTCTGTAGCAGCAAGACAAATATGTTCTGTTGCAATGGCGGCGTCGATGTCTGCATGATTTTTATTATCAGACTTACGTACCCAGGCTTCCGATTTATCAGCACATACCACGATATAGACTGGCGCTTTTGCAAACCATTCCCTATTATAACATTGCTGTATCTTCTTTTTCTGTTCTTCACTGATTACAACCATGAAATGCCACGGTTGATAATTTACCGCAGAAGGAGCTAACCGGGCACATTCAATAATATAATCTATCTTATCCTGTTCGACCTTATCCGACTTATAATTTCTTGCTGAAAAGCGTTTCTTTGTTAGTTCTAAAAAGTCCATACCTTCGCTGTTTTTAATATTTGGAGTAAAATATCTGTAAAATTACGCTTTACAAACTATATTTGCTACATGAATAGAGAAAATTTGTAATAACTTCACCCTCTTAAAAACAAAATCACTAAAAGACAAAATCATGGCTACTATTTTAAAATCAACCGAAAGAAACTTTCAGGAAAATCCGAACAGGATTGAGCCTTTCAAATTATTCACAGACATCTCCAGAACCCAAAAAGGAGTGGAACCGGAAAATTTAAATTTCGACTTGCGTCAACTGAATCCCGGACAATACTGTTCTGCGTACCATTTCCACCGATACGCAGAAGAATTATTCTTGATTATCTCCGGCTCTGCCACCTTAAGAACACCTAAAGGGTTAGAAGCCGTAAGCAGCGGAGATTTGATTTTTTTCGAAAAAGGTGAAACCGGAGCACATCAATTATACAATCACACGACAGAACCCTGCGTATACCTTGATATAAGGACATTTATCGGACATGACATTTGTGAATATCCGGATTCCGATAAAATATATCTTGTTCCGTCAGGTGAGATATTCAATAAATCCGCTCAATCCGGTTATTTTGACGGAGAAGAAAATCCCCAGGAGAAATGGAGGGAACTTCAATGAAGCCAGACAATATCACCCGCGAAGAATTATGGGCCAGGCAAAACCTATCAGCTACCGGCATCGATTACGCCGTTTGGGAACGAGACAAAGCCATGCTCCTGCAAATGGCGAAAATAAATCGTACCTGTACCTTCGTTGTCGATGTCTACAAATGCAGATATGCTTTCGCTTCCTCAAACTTTTCCGACTTGCTGGGATATGACAGCCATAAAATTGCCACTCTCGAAAAACAGGGCGACTATCTGGAATCACGTATCCATCCGGACGATCGCCAGCAACTGGAGGCTTTCCAAATCCGGTTGGGAGAATTCATTTACAGCCTTCCTGCCGCTGAACGGAACAACTATTGCAATATTTACAGTTTCCGTGTCCGCAACATCCGTCAACAATACGTACGTGTCATCAGTAAACATCAGGTAATGGAACAGGACGCAGCAGGAAAAGCATGGCTTATATTAGGGAATATGGACATTTCACCCAAACAGGAAGAGACAGATGGGGTAGATTGTACCGTCCTCAACCTCAGGAACGGAGAGATGTTCTCCCCTTCCCTCCCGCCCCGTCGGCAACCGATTCTCACTCCGCGGGAAACGGAGATATTACATCTTATCCAGGAAGGACTGCTAAGTAAGGAAATCGCTCATAAACTATGCATCAGTATCCACACGGTGAATATCCATCGTCAGAACCTGTTACACAAATTAGGGGTCCAAAACTCTATCGAAGCTATAAATGCCGGATTGGAATCTGGACTGTTAAACCGGCTTACGGCATCCACTCCACCACACCGGTAACCGGATATTGTTTTCTCCACTCCTCAAATTCGGCATAACTCCGCACACCGTCACGAATAACAGCCTGATAATACTCCACTCCCATGACCTTTTCCGTTACAGGTGTTTCAAATTTCAGTTGCAGGATAGCCCGTCTTGTTTCATCCGTCAGAACAGCAGCGATTCGCTTGGCTACCTTTTCAAAATAACCGTCATATCGGGAACCTTTCCGGATATGAATCATATCTATCTGCCAAAGTTCACCTTCCGGTTCCTGAAACCAGGCATGCCACTCCACGCACTCTTCAACCGTATGTAACAAGTTCGCACACTCTATTTTTTTGACAGACGGATTCTCCGCCAGTTTTGCCATCGCCCGGAAACTGTCTGATAATTCCAACGGAGAGGTATAAATATGAAAATCAATATCCCGGTGCGTCATCAGTAACCCCATACTTAAAGAACCAACCAGGTTGATTTCAGCCCCTATACTTTCCCAGGCGGGGATAACGCCGCTGTCCTCCACTACTTTCCAGGCCCGCTGCCGATTCAGCCGTGCTATATCGAGAATATCCATTTTTGTATTTTTAATGTGCACGCAAAAGTATGAAAAAGGTCGGAAATATAGCTATAAATCACTATTTAATAGACAGACCGGTTCATGTAACTTTGCCCGTCCTTTCCAATCATTTTAATATAACAACAAGACAGCTATGGTATTCAACAAAACAGAAAAACAGGAAAAAGAATATTTACAAAAGATACTCAGTATCATACACGCTACGATTAACAATACCGACAAATCAGTTAAAGACCATGTAGACACCCTGCAAGAATACAAGGATTATTTATGGTCTAACAAAGACATAGACCCACACGAGATTCGTTCCATGCGTGAAAGTATTCTGAACCATTTCGCATTGGGAGAAAACGTTATCGATAAACGCAAACGGTTAGGCCGGATTCTCGATATTCCCTATTTCGGACGGATAGATTTCAAAGAAAAGAAAGATGGCAGCCAAACCACACCTGTTTATATTGGAATACACACATTCTACGACTCCATAAGCAGGACCAATCTGATATACGACTGGAGAGCCCCGGTCTCAAGCATGTTTTACGACCATGAACTGGGCGAAGCCTCCTACACCTCCCCGAACGGCGAAGTCAACGGCAAAATATCGCTCAAACGCCAGTACCGCATCCGTAAAGGCCAGATGGAATATATGATTGAAAGTTCCCTCACCGTCCATGACGACATTCTACAGAAAGAACTCAGTGCCAATGCCGACGACAAAATGAAGAATATCGTAACGACTATCCAGCGTGAGCAGAATCAAATTATCCGTAACGAAGAAGCTCCCGTACTTATCATACAGGGAGTAGCCGGTTCCGGTAAAACCTCCATTGCCTTGCATCGTATCGCTTATCTGCTTTACACCCTGAAAGGAAATATTTCTTCCAGGGATATTCTGATTATATCCCCCAATAAAGTCTTTGCCGATTACATATCCAACGTACTACCCGAACTCGGAGAAGAGACAGTTCCTGAAACCAGTATGGAACAAATCCTTTCGGAATTACTCGAAAATAAATATAAATACCGGAATTTCTTCGACCAGGTAACCGAATTGCTGGAAAAACCATCCCGGGATTTTATCGAACGAATACAATACAAGGCATCGTTCGATTTCATTTCCCTGTTGGACAAATTCATCCTCCACATGGAAAACAATTATTTCAAGGCTACAGATGTCCGGCTCACCAGACATATCACCATTCCCGCCGGCTTCATCGAGGAACAGTTCAAACGATTCAACCGTTATCCGATGCGACAACGGTTTGAGACAATGACCGATTACATACTGGATATGATGAAAATCCAATACAACATATCCGTAACCACGTCAGAAAAGAACCTGCTGAAAAAAGAGATAAAAAAGATGTTCGGCGGAAACAACGATCTCCAGGTATATAAAGACTTTTTCAAATGGACCGGGAAACCTGAAATGTTTAAACTGCGCAAAGGCCATATCCTTGAATATGCGGACCTTGCCCCGTTGGCCTACCTGCACATGTCGTTGGACGGAAACACGACATATTCCCATATCAAACATCTCCTGATAGACGAAATGCAGGACTATTCGCCCATCCAATTTAAGGTAATTCAAAAACTTTATCCCTGCCGGAAAACTATTCTCGGCGATGCATGCCAATCGGTAAATCCCTATGGTTCATCAACAGCCGAAATGATTCGCAAAGCATTTGCAGCAGGAGAGGTCATGAAATTATGCAAAAGTTATCGTTCGACCGTCGAAATAACCGGCTTTGCCCAAAAGATACGTTCTAATGACGAACTGATACCGGTTGTACGTCATGGCAAAAAGCCGGAAATTCTCCGGTTCGGAAATGCAGAAGAAGAAATATCCGCCATCGTTCATTTGGTTTCTGTATTCAGAGAATCAGATTACAAATCATTAGGAATCGTATGCAAAACTGAATTACAGGCAAAAGAAATGGCAGAAAAACTTCAAAAACAAATCGAAAACATATATTTCCTGTCCAGTCAAAGTTCCACTTTCATAAACGGCACCATCGTCACTTCTTCCCATATGGCTAAAGGGTTGGAGTTCGATGAAGTAATCGTCCCCCAAACCAATAAGACAAATTACTGTTCGGAAATCGATAAAAGCATGCTTTATGTGGCAGTAACCCGAGCAATGCATCGATTGACAGTGACATATTCAGGGGAACAAAGTGAATTTATCCGTACGGCTACTCAACACTAAAATCCTCGGATTTGAACCCACTATAATATCTTCCCGAAAAAGCGGTGAATTTCAACACACAATAATCCGGATCGGTAACACCTTCTTTATAATACATTGTATCTCCCGGCAGCCAGATTAATTCTTTGCTTGCCGGGTCGGTCAGGACTTCGATTGTTCCTTTCAGCATCACGCCTTTGAAAAAGCGCCGGTCGCAAAAGTAAATACAGGAACGGTCATTCTCCCTGAACTGAGCCACACGCCTGGAAGATGTATTGGTAGTAAAATAAAATGTACGGATTCCTTCCCGTTTACGAGGTTGAAGCATTGCTTTGATATTAGGGAAACCTTCCTCATCAACCGAACCGAGGAATGAAACTGTCTGTTTGTCAACGATATTACCTATCGTCTTTTCCGGATCTCTCATAATTAAACTGTTATTCGTTTATAATAAGGGCAAAAATAGAGTATGAAGCTATCCCGGATGCAACAGTAAACAGGGAGAAAATGTCACTTTTTACGGTTTGTGCATTTTTCTGTATGCCAATGGAGTTTGTCCGGCATGTTGACGAAATGAACGGATAAAATAAGATACAGTATCATAGTTCAGCCGGGCGGCTATTTCCGAGACGGGTAAATCAGTATAGGTCAGCATCCTTTTGGCCTCTCCCATCACTTTGTTATGAATATATTGTTTGGCACTGACCTGCATGGAGGCCGTAATCATTTCATTCAGGTAATTCGGCGTAATACATAATTTATCAGCATAATAGCTGACTGCACGATGTTCTTTAAAAGACTTGTCGACGCAATGGATAAAGTTAGTAAGATGAAGGTTACGCCCCTTCACTATATCCGTTTTCCCTTCTTCCTCCTTGTATCCCCTGTCAAGGAGCATAAGAACCTCATAAAGCAGTGCCCTCAACACATGGTCGCCATTTCGGGAGGACAGACCGATCTCATCCCTAATATTACATATCTGTTGGAAGATACGATCGGAAACTGATTCCGAAAGATGTATTTTTGCCGCAGTTTTATCAGGTTCAAAATAACTGAGATGCTGAACGAACTGGTCGTCTTTGAAAAAAGAGGAAAGAAACTCTTCCTCAAAAATAAGTGCATACCCATTTATAATATGGTCTTTATCCCAATTACGTATCTCCCCCGGCTTTGAAAAAATCACATCACCGGGACAGACGTCATACTGTTGGTTATCAATTGAAAAAGAGCCAGAACCTTCGGTGACAAAAGTAATGTCATAGTAAGTCAGCGTATGCACCGGATTGATATCCAGAAACTTCTTGATGTTTTTCAGTTCAACAACATCCACCAGTAACTCACTACCATACTTATGCTTATAAAATGTATAGCGGGGTATTGACTTTTTCATCGGACAAGCGTCATAAAACCAATTCATAAAGTTGGAACCATTTCAAATGCTCATAAGGCAGTCCCAGATCAACAGTCCCAATATATTTAACCGAGTTTTTTATAAAGGCTAATAGCTGGTGTATTATCGACTGACACGTCCAACCGGATCGATTTCATCCGGTGACTAACCGCATATTGTTTAGCAAACTCCATCAATCGGGTCGCCACCTCCTGTTTCAAAAATGAAGGATGTACAACCAACGTCCGGATCACCAGAATATCAGCATATTCCGCCTCTACCAGCCAGCGAACCTGACTGTAAGCCTTTTCCGGCTCATGATTCAATATAATACTTCCGGCAACAGTTCCATTTTCAATGGCAACAAACAAGCATTTCTCATCAATCCCCTGCATGGCCGTCTCCCTGACAGGATATATATGTTTTATCCATCCCGGATAGTTTACCGTGGAAGACAGATAGTCATTCAACCCGTCATAAAGAACCTCCAGTTCGTCAAGATGATGCGTTGTGCCTTGTTCTATAATCATTGCCTGATGTTTTCTTATAAAAATAAATGCCTAATATCTTCCGGCTGGCAATGTAAAAGTCTCCTTATCCGTCAGATAACCGTCTGAAGACTTCAAACGGACAGACAGCACTATTTCTCCGGCTTTCAATTTAGGAGAAGCATGCAAGGTGACAGTATAACTGACTCTTTTATGCGGCGGTAACTGACGGATAACAAGAGGCTTTGAAAGTTTCACATATTTGCCCCCCTGTTCGACCTTGATAACAGGCTCAATATTGTAAGCCGTTTGTCTGCCTTCATTCGATAAGATAAACGAGATACGGCAACTTTCTCCTGCATCTACGATCTGGTTGTTATTCCGGTCTTCCAGATAAATATCCTCAATAACCAGATAGGGGACCTGATACTCTCTGGCACTCGCTGTATTCCTGTCACGTTGATTTTGAGAGGAAGCGGCGGCAGCACCCAGAACTGTCCCTCCGACCGATCCTACAAACGAACCGATCGCCTCTCCGCGATATCCTCCGGCCGCATGCCCGATCACTGCACCGGTAACCGTACCCGCCAACATGCCGACCTGCGAACCCACTATCGTACGCGATGTCGGATCCATTGTCGCACAACCCGTGCCAATCACAGGTATCATCAGAAACAGGAGCCAATTCTTCATTCTCATATCAACATTTTTTATTTATCCGCTAAAATACAAATATTTAGCGGATAAAGGCTGATCAAAAACGTTATAATATTCGTCTAAACAGAAAACCGCCCTTGTTTCATCCGTTGAAAGAATTAATCCAGTGTCAGATTGAACTCGTCTTTCAGTTTTCCCAGGACGGGATTTACGGTCAATAAATGTTCGAACTTCTCGGTTGCCGTATAGGCTAAATGCTTTTCGTTCGTTTCGATAATCCGGACACGCATCTGGATACGTGTATTTCTGAGTTGTGCACGCAAATAATTCAATAAATCCACACAACCATTACTCAGTTCATCCTGCTGACCGGGATTATGCACACCTACTTCAAAGAAATAGTTTTCCTGCAAAACAGGCTTGCAGTTGATCATCGTATTCTTCAGATAAACTTTCTTATCGATAATTCCGCTTGCCGCATAAGCATCCCAACAACGTACCAGGTCTTCTTCCGTGAACTGGTTGACCATCTCCTGAACTGTCCGGTTTTCCTGTTGCCCCATCTGGTTCTTCGGTTTTTCCACACCGATTTCTTTCAGCGACGTACCCAAATGTTGCGGACGGGAAGGACGTTTAGGAGGAGTTGCAGCAGGAGGCTGCGGAATAACTGTTGCCGAAGAAGGCATATTCGAAGTTACTACACGACCATTGTTATTACCCATATCAGCCGGTTGCTGTGAAGCCGGTGAACCGGGATAACCGGATGGTTGAACTGGCTGACGAACAGGTTGCCCCTGTGGTGAAGCCTGTGTGCCCTGAGAAACAGGCTGTCCAGGAGCACCGGATGCGATAGGTTCAATTACTCCTTTTTTTTTATCGTCGGCTGCCTGCCCTGCATTACTCAACTGGCAAAGCTGGATAAGCGTCAGTTCCAACAGCAGGCGCTTGTTACGGCTGGCACGATAATTCAGATCACAGGTATTGGCCAGTTCGATCGCCTTAAAAAGCAACTGATCCGGACAGCGTTTTGCCATCTCTTTATATCTTTCGCGGATCGAGGCTCCGACTTCAAACAAGATCAGAGTTGCCTCATCCTTACAAACCAGCAAATCACGGAAATGGGCGGCCAACCCGGTAATGATATTCTGCCCGTCAAATCCTTTGCTCAATATTTCATTCAGGATCAGAATAGACGAACGGACATTTCCTGCCAGGATTGCGTCCGTAAGACGGAAATAATATTCGTAATCGAGTACATTCAGATTGTCGATGACAGCCTGATAAGTAATATTGCCATTGGTAAAACTAACTACCTGGTCGAAAATAGACAGGGCATCACGCATACCGCCATCAGCTTTCTGGGCAATTACGTTCAAAGCTTCCGGCTCAGCAGTCACATTTTCTTGAGAGGCAACATATTCCAGATGTTCCACCATATCGGCAATCGAGATGCGGGAGAAATCATATATCTGACAACGCGACAGAATAGTCGGAAGTACTTTATGCTTCTCGGTTGTCGCTAAAATAAACAGAGCATGATGCGGCGGCTCCTCCAACGTTTTTAGGAAAGCGTTGAATGCAGCCGAACTCAGCATATGAACCTCATCGATGATGAAGACCTTATATTTTCCGATTGCAGGCGGGATACGCACCTGGTCGATCAACGAACGGATATCGTCGACCGAGTTGTTGGAGGCAGCATCCAGTTCATGAATATTATAGGAACGCTGTTCATTGAAAGCCTGGCATGATTCACATTCGTTACAAGCCTCGCCGTCTGCTGCCGGGTTCAGGCAGTTTATTGTCTTCGCAAAGATTCGTGCACACGAAGTCTTCCCGACACCACGCGGTCCGCAGAAAAGGTAGGCATGTGCAAGTTTGTTACTTTGTATTGCATTTTTTAGTGTAGTGGTAAGAGACTTCTGCCCTACAACACTACGGAAGGTAGACGGGCGATATTTTCTTGCCGATACAATATAATTGTCCATTCTTTGCTTTTTTATTAACAACACAAAGATATACAAAATAATTCATTTACCTTTGCAAAAACGAAGTTCCATGTCACGCATAAAAGACTTTTACAACAAGTATCTATCCAGGATAAATGCCTACTGGTTGGTTATCATTGGATTTTTGATCCTCACTTTTACAGTGGGCGACAGCAATTTGTATAAGCGGTATACATACGACGAAAAGATCCGCAGCCTGGAAAGAGAGATCAAACATTATCAGAAAGAGATCGAGATAAACAGTAAGAAACTGAACGATCTTCGTACCGACAAAGAAGGTCTGGAACGCTTCGCCCGTGAAGAATATTTCATGAAGAAGCCGAACGAAGACGTCTATATCATCAAAAAGAAATAATGAATCAAAAAGCAAGAACAATCATTTTCAATATGGCCGGTTTACTGATACTGGCCGGGGCAGTCCTTTTCCTTACCAAATGGTTCCTGGCACCTTACCTGTTTGCCGTCGGAGCCGCTGGTATGGCTGTATGCTTCCTGACACTCCCTACTAAAGATATGGAGTTTCGCGAACGCAGGTTGCACCGTTTTAACATAATAGCCTCTGTCCTGATGATCTGTGCCTCCGGGTTGATGTTCAAAGATATGAAAGAGTGGATTATTTGCCTGACAATTGCAGCCGTACTATTGCTCTACTCATCATTCGTTTCCGGAAAGCAACAAAAATAATCCTATCAAATTTCCCCACCCTATTTTATTATGTGGGGAATTTTCCCCTTCTATATGGGGAAATACCCCCATTGCAGTGGGGAAACACCCCCATTAGAGTGGGGAAATACTCCCATTGTAATGGGGTTTACTCTCTGCATAACAATAAATAAAACGGTATGATACAAAAAAAGCCGTTACATTTAATGCAACAGCTTTTTGTATATCGTTTTTGATACTACTTATTTTCCGCTGGAATAACTCTTATTCAACAAGTCGATCAATTCGTTTGTGATATCGTAAGCATCGCCGGCTAACAAAATATTATCTTCTGCGGTGTTACTGAAAATTACCTGATATCCTTTTTCCTTATTATATACTTTCAATTTTGAAACTACTGTATCACGAAGCTGTTCGTTCAGCTTCTGGCGTTCCATTAACAAATCCTGTGACAATTTAGCATCCAAGTCTTTCAGTTCTTGTTCTTTCTTCATCAGACGTTCCTGCTCTTGTTGAGCTCTTTCACGAGTTAGGAATGCATTATTTTCTGCTTTACGATAGAATTCCTGAACTTCATTCTGCAAATTACGTGCCTGCTGTGTTACATTAGCACGCGAATTTTCTTCTTTTTTCAGGAGCTGTTCATTCAGATCCTTGAAATAATTATAATTAAGCAAAAGCGAATCTACATTGACATAGGCTATAGGAAGCAGGTTTGTTGTATCACCTTCTCCGGATGCAAATGTTTTTGTTACTGTTGATTCTTTCTTGTCGGAAAATTGCATTATGAACAATATCACGACAGCCACCGCGAGCACACCATTAATTACGTAGTTAATGTTCTTCATAAAGTGTAAATTAAATCCTTATTTTATTCTTCTATTTCTTTTACTCTATCATATAGATTCTTTTGCTTCTTCTGTTCGCGGTCTTGCGTCTTGGCACAATGGATACCTTTTTTACTCAGTGCTCTGTTACCTCCGACATGCGTATTCGGGAACCTTCCCCCCTTCTTGAATATCACTTTTACAGCAAGTAACACAACACAAATAACAAGAATTATGACCGTTAATAATATCGTTGTAAGCATTTTCTCTATATTTGTGGACGCAAATATAAGAGTTTAAGTGATTATAAAGTATCTTTTTGGTATTTAATTCTACTTTTTTTCATACATAACTCCTGAAATGATTGCATTATTAACTATATAGTAACAACTATAATATATTGTAACATTATGAAGATTACTGACTTAAAGCCTGAAATCGTCTGGAAGTTTTTCCACAAGGTAACACAAGTGCCCCGTCCTTCAAAGAAGGAAGGCAAAATGATCCAGTATCTGGAATCGTTCGCAAAAGAGTATAAAATCGCCATAAAGAAAGATGCAGCCGGAAACATCCTGATGTCGAAGCCTGCAACACCCGGATATGAAAAGCTGCCGGTTGTTATCCTTCAGTCGCACATGGATATGGTTTGCGAGAAAAACAACGGAACCGTTCATGATTTCGACAACGACCCGATCGAAACAATTGTAGACGGAGACTGGCTGCGTGCCAACGGAACAACGCTGGGAGCCGACAATGGTATCGGTGTTGCCGCCGAACTGGCTATCCTGGCTTCCGACGATATCGAACACGGACCGATCGAATGCCTGTTCACTGTTGACGAAGAAACTGGCCTGACCGGAGCTAAAGCTCTTGAAAAAGGCTTCATGACCGGAGATATCCTGTTAAACCTCGACAGCGAAGACGAAGGCGAAATCTTTATGGGCTGCGCCGGAGGAAAAGATACACAGGCTGTGTTCCATTGCGAACAACGCCCGACCAACCCCAATATGTTATATTTCAAAATTGATGTAAAAGGATTGAACGGCGGACATTCCGGCGGTGAAATACATAAGGGGCTGGGTAATGCAAACAAAATACTGGTTCGTTTCCTGTATTTATTGAACAATGAAGCAGACTTCACTTTGTGTTCGATTGAAGGGGGTAATCTGCGCAATGCGATAGCCCGTGAAGCGCATGCAGTCATCGGACTTTATTCGGAAGATAAAGAACAGGTTCGTGTACTGCTCAATAACTATACGGCGGATATCGAAAACGAACTGAAACATATCGATCCTAACGTACAGATCACCATGGAATCGACCGACCGTCCGGAATTATGCCTGTCTAATTTCGATATGGAAAAGGTTATCCGGGCCTTGCATGCTTGTCCCCATGGCGTTATCGGCATGAGCCATGACATCGAGGGATTGGTTGAGACTTCTACCAACCTGGCTTCCGTAAAAATGAGACATGAAGCCGAAACAGAACAATTGATAATCACTGTCGGAACCAGCCAGCGTAGCTCCATCGAATCATGCAAAAACATGATTGCCAACCAGGTAGCCTCCGTATTTAAACTGGCCGGAGCGATTGTTACCCATGGTGACGGTTATCCGGGATGGGCTCCTAATCCGGATTCCAAAATCTTGAAAGTCGCACAGGATACATATAAACGTTTATTCAATAAGGACGCCAAGATCATGGCTATCCATGCCGGACTGGAATGCGGACTGTTTCTCGAAAAATATCCTAATCTGGATATGATTTCTTTCGGACCGACTTTAAGAGATGTTCACTCTCCGAACGAACGGATCGAAATTAAGACCGTCGGTTTGTGGTGGGCTCATCTTTTAGAATTATTAAAAAGCGTACCGGCAAAATAAAATTAAATATTCTGCGTTATAAGAAGAGGATTAACACTTTAATCGTGTTTTTCCTCTTTTTTTATGTTAATGCCTGAAAACATTCTTTATAAATCGTTTGTTTATAAAGAAACAAGAACACAAAGGCATACATTTTAACATTTAGAGAAAATGAAAAGAATTACAGCGCCGTTGCTTATAATATGTACACTTTTACTCAACCTGTTGGCTGGATGCGACGGGCTGGACGAAAATTATTCGACCAATCCGAATCACCGGTTGAGTTTCTCGACAGATACCTTATCATTCGATACTGTCTTTACCACGATAGGTTCAGCCACAAAACAATTCATGGTTTACAACAAAAACAGTGAACCGCTGAATATAGAGAGAATCATACAAGCCTCGCCTGCTACCAGCGGATTCCGTATCAACGTGGACGGACGAAAAGGTGACAACTTCGACAATGTCAGAATTGCAGCCAAAGACAGCATGTATATATTTGTAGAAGTCACTGTCAATCCGAATGGAAAAGACCAACCGTTATTAATCCAGGATTCAATAGTATTCACCTACAACAGCGTGAAACAAACAGTTTTACTGGAGGCATGCGGACAGGATGTCAAGCTGATAAAAGGCGGACAGACATTGAGTGAAGACACCAAGCTGACAGCCGAACGTCCTTATCTGATATATGACAGCCTGATGATAGACAAAGGGGTAACTGTAAATATCGAAGAAGGCACCACTTTCTATATGCACGATAAAGCAAAGATCATCGTTGACGGAACGATCATTGCGAACGGAACCATGGATAAACCGATAGTCTTCCGCGGTGACCGTCTCGACTTCATTTTGAACGACGTGCTCCCGTACGACCGTACACCGGGACAATGGGAAGGAATTGTATTCAACAGTGAAAGTTTTGACAACATATTTAATAATGTAATAGTAAAAAACGGAAACAATGGTATAACCTGTAAAGCTTCCGACCCGGAAAAGTCGAAATTGAAGATCAGCAATTCGCAGATCACTAATATGGACGGAAGCGGATTAAGAGCTGTCAACTGTAACATAGAAGCAGCAAACAGTGAATTTACAAATGCAACAGCAGATGTTATGGTCTTAGCCGGAGGAAAATACAACTTCACACATTGTACAATAGTGAACTACATGTCATTAAAATCGCGCCATTCACTATCACAGGACGGCGAGAGCAGCCAGACTTTACGCATATTGGATAATTTCAAAGTTAATGACATAGGCCCATATCCCTTGCTAGAAGCTAATTTTGACAATTGCATAATCGACGGAAGCTATAAAGCCAGCAACAATCTGAAAGAAGGAGAATTGCAAATCGTATCCGATGAGAAATACATTTTACGCAGTAGCAGTTCCAATTATCTGTTCAATCATTGTGTCATAAAATTACAGAAGATTTCAAATGATAATTTCAAAAATGTTATTTTCATTACTGAAAACGATGAAAATAAAATGGAGTACCGGATGACCGGCGGAGAAAAGAACAAATATATGTATGATTTCCGCCCGGATAAAGAAACAACTCCCGGCGTAGGTAAAGCCGATTTGTTTGTTTCCCAGAAATATCCGGTCGATCGTAACGGCGTCAACCGACTGACAAACAACGGGCCGGATATAGGTGCTTATGAATTTGTCCCTAAAGAAGAAGAATAAAAACAATTGAATATGACCAGGACCTTAACTATATTAATTTGCGTTCTCGCCTTTCTCTCCCATCCGGTAAACGCCCAGTCTGGATTCAGGGTCATAAGTTACAATGTAGAGAACCTGTTCGACACCGAAGATAATCCAGACAAGAACGATAATGACTTCCTCCCGTCGGGTAATCATCACTGGACACGCGGACGATATTACCATAAACTTCAGCAAATAGCCAAAGTGATAAGCGCCGCAGGTGAATGGGATACTCCCGCCCTAATCGGCCTCTGTGAAGTGGAAAACGATTCCGTCCTGATCCATTTGCTGAATCGGACACCTTTGAAACAGCAACAATACCGGTACTGTATGACACACGGTGCAGATACAAGGGGAATAAATTCCGCCCTTCTTTATCAACGAACTCAATTCGGATACATCGGCCATGAAGAGCACCCGGTACTCTTCACCCATAAAACACATAAACAGACACGTAACATTCTCCATGTATGGGGAAAAATAATAACCTCCGACACATTAGATGTATTCGTCTGTCATCTTCCTTCGCGCTACGGAGGAGAAAAGGAAAGCGAAGCCGACCGTTTCGATGCTGCCCGTACATTAAGGTATCTGTGCGACTCCTTGCTACAAATCCGGAAAACGCCTCAACTCCTGATCATGGGAGATTTTAACGACACACCGGAAAACGCCAGTATCACACAAATACTGTCTGCCGGAAAAATCTCCGAAAATCCGGAATCCGACAAACTCTACAACCTTTTTGCCGATCCCCATGTCCTGAACAATCCCGGAACCCACAAGTATCAGGGAGAATGGAATCAGCTGGATCATATCATCGTATCCGGCAATCTGATCGATAAAAACTCCCTCATGCATGTTGTTCCCGGAAGCAATCGAATATTCATGCCTCCCTTCCTGCTCACGGATGATAAGACCTGGCACGGCAAACGACCTTTCCGGACCTATTACGGTTTTAAATACGAAGGCGGTTACAGTGACCATTTGCCTCTCATTACCGACTTTTTACTATCTTTGCCTAACAAAGATTGAATTAAAACAGACATGCAGATACACCATATACTGGCAGGGATTATCCTCCTCGCCGGAATAACAAGTAACATAGCCGAAGCCCAGCAACTTCGCAAACCGATGGATATTCCGGTCTTGCTAAGCGGGAATTTCGGAGAACTGAGAAGCAATCATTTCCACTCGGGAATAGATTTCAAAACACAAGGTGTCGAAGGGAAACCGATCCACTCCGTGCAGGACGGCTATGTCTCACGCATTTCGGTAAGTCCCTGGGGATATGGCAACGGCCTGTATATTACACATCCGGACGGCACGACTACGGTTTACGGCCATCTTCAGAAATTCTCCCAAAAGATCACCGCTTATCTCAAAGAAAAACAATACGAACAGGAAAGTTTCAATGTAAACCTGAGCCTCGCTCCGGATGAACTTCCTGTTAAAGAAGGCGAACTCGTCGCGCTGAGCGGAAACACGGGAAGCTCCGGCGGTCCGCACCTCCATTTCGAAGTGCGCGACACAGAGACGGAAGAACCGATGGACCCGATAGAATACTACAAAGATTTAATAAAAGATACTCAGGCTCCCAAGATACAGGGAATCATGGTCTATTCAATGCCTGGAAAAGGCGTCGTGAACGGAAGCCGCCGGAAACTGGAACTAAAACCGGTCACAGCCAAGAACGGAAAACAAACACTGACCGGAAAGATTGAAGCCTGGGGAGAAATCGGGCTGGCTGTAAAAGGATACGATTACATGGATAACACCTCCAATATTTATGGTATCAAAGACATCACACTGACGGCAGACAGCCAGGTTATTTTTCATAGCAACCTGGATCGTTTCGCTTTCGATGAGACACGCTATTTGAATAGTTTCACTGACTTTGAAGAATGGAAAGAACACCGTTCGTTCTATATCAAAAGTTTTGTCGACCCGGGAAACCGGCTTCGTTTCATCGAAAGCCTTAACCGCGGGATCCTGACTATCGACGAACCCCGCACCTATCACCTGACTTACAAACTGGCAGACGCTTTCGGCAACACAACCCAGCTTTCTATCCGGATCGAAGGTAAAGAACAACCGATCCCGGAAATCGACACGGAAAACGCCGAATTATTCCATTGGTGGAGCGACAACCGTTTCGGAGCCAAAGGAATCCGCCTGACAATCCCGAAAGGAAATCTTTACAACGACTTGTATTTTCGCTATTCCGTCAAAGAAGACAGCGCCGCGCTGGGTGCCACACATATATTACACAACAAACCGGTCGCTTTCCACAAATCAGCCAAATTATCCCTCCGGTTGCAAACAGACACACTGGAGAACAAACAGCAATACGGTATTGTCCGACTGCAAAACGGACGCCGGTCATGGACCGGAGGTGTCTACCGCAACGGCTGGGTCGATGCCGATATAAAAGAGATGGGAAGCTACACGCTCGGCCAGGACCTTGTCCCACCGACCATTACACCTCTCAATCCGGCAACATGGGTCAGCAAACAATCCATCGCGCTCAGGCTGTCGGACAACCTGAGCGGTGTACAAACATACCGGGGTGAAATTGACGGTCAATATGTTTTATTCGAAATGAATAGTAAGTCCGTCATTACCTATCACTTCGATAAAGAGCGGCTGGCAAGAGGGAAACACACGCTGAAACTGGTTGTAACAGATGCCTGTGGAAATCAATCCACTTATACTTATCCGTTTACGTGGTAAAAAATAACTTTTTCTTTTTTCTTGAAAATAAAGCTGCAAGCCATTGTTTACAACAATTAATTTGTATCTTTGTTTTCTCCTAAATAAGGAAATAACACATATATAAATGCAAGATATTTGGGTATGGAAAACAACGAACTGCTAGAAATGGTAAGAAGTAAAGCGCAAAGCTGGCTTACCAAAAGTTATGATGCCGAAACAAAAGCAAAAGTTCAGGAATTATTAGACAGCGAAGATCCGACCGAACTGATCGAATCTTTCTACAAAGACCTTGAATTTGGTACAGGAGGTTTAAGAGGTATCATGGGTGTAGGAACCAACCGTATGAATATTTATACTGTCGGTGCTGCTACACAAGGTTTGTCAAATTATCTGAAAAAGGAATTTGCCAATCTGGATCAGATCAAAGTTGTTATCGGCCATGACTGCCGTAACAATAGCCGCAAGTTTGCCGAAATCTCGGCAGATATCTTCTCTGCTAACGGTATAAAAGTGTACCTGTTCGAAGACCTTCGCCCGACACCGGAAATGTCTTTTGCTATCCGTAAACTGGGATGCCAGAGCGGTATCATCCTGACAGCTTCACATAACCCGAAAGAATACAATGGTTACAAGGCTTACTGGGACGACGGTGCACAGATGATCGCTCCGCACGACCGTAACACGATCGCCGAAGTAAACAAGATCCGCAATGCCAGCGACATCAAGTTCAAAGGCAATAAAGACCTGATTGAAATCATCGGTTCTGAAATCGACAATTTGTATATCGACGCTTTGACGACTATTTCCCTTTCTCCGGAAGCGATCAAACGTCACCATGACATGAAAATCGTTTACACTCCGATCCACGGTACCGGTGTAAAGATTGTTCCGGCTACATTGAAAGCATTCGGATTCACTAATATCATCCATGTCCCGGAACAGGATGTTGTTAGCGGCGACTTCCCGACAGTTATTTCGCCGAATCCGGAAGAACCAGCAGCACTGGCTATGGCTGTTGAGAAAGCGAAAGAAACAGATGCCGAACTGGTTATGGCTTCCGACCCGGATGCTGACCGCGTTGGTGCAGCAGTTAAGAACAACGAAGGCGAATGGGTATTGCTGAACGGTAACCAGACAGCTTTGATGTTCGTTTATTACCTGATTACCCGCTGGAAAGAATTAGGCAAGGTAAACGGTAAAGAATATATCGTAAAAACAATCGTTACAACCGAACTGATCCGTACGATCGCTGAGCGCAACGGTGTTGAAATATACGACGTTTACACCGGTTTCAAATGGATTGCCGACGTAATGAAGAAAAACGAAGGAAAGAAAAATTACATCGGTGGCGGTGAAGAAAGCTACGGATTCCTTTGCGAAGACTTCGTTCGCGATAAAGATGCTGTTTCCGCATGTGCTATCCTGGCAGAAATCGCAGCATGGGCAAAAGATCAGGGTATCACCATGTACCAGTTGTTGCAGAACATCTATGTACAATATGGCTTCTCTAAAGAAAAAGGTATTTCTGTTGTGAAAAAAGGCAAGAGCGGTGCAGAAGAAATCGAAGCGATGATGAAGAACTTCCGCGAAAATCCGTTACAGGAAATCGCTGGTTCTAAAGTTTCATTATTCTATGATTATGCATCACTGAAAGGTTACAGCTACATCGATAACGAAACGATCACGCTGGATATGCCGACAACTTCCAACGTACTTCAATACTTCACTGAAGACAATACGAAAATATCTATCCGTCCTTCAGGAACAGAGCCGAAGATTAAATTCTACTGCGAAGTTCATTCAAAAGTAAAAAGCCTGGAAGATTTACCGGAAGCAAACAAAGCTGCCGAAGAAAAGATCAACCAGATCAAAGCATCTTTGGGTATCTGACCAGATAGTTAAATAAAAAAGCGGGACAAGAGGTTCAACTTCTTGTTCCGCTTTTTTACTACGTACATTCAGTACTTATCATATTATTCCGATTTCAAATCTTCTTTCCCAAAACAAAGAGGTAAAAGCGATGCCGCACTCGGAGCAACCATCACATCCTTTATTCCGCAAAGTAACACTTTCACAGGCTTACCATATCGCTGTTCTGTCTCCAACAACACCTGCCGGCAAGCACCGCAAGGCGAAATACTTTCCACCTGCTTCCCTCCTGTTACCGCCGCAATTGCCAGGGCAACTACCGGAATATCGGGATACTGATGTCCGGCATGGAACAAAGTAACCCGCTCCGCACATAAACCGGATGGGTAAGCCGCATTCTCCTGATTACTTCCCGTCACAATTGTCCCGTCAGCCAGTAACGCTGCCGCCCCGACATGAAATTTTGAATAAAGAGCATATGATTGTTCCGTTGCCTTCAAAGCCGCATGAACCAAAGGCAGTTCCTCATCCGGAACTTCGTTCAGCGAATAAACCGTTATTTTTGTTTCCAGTTTGATTTCTTTCATAAGACTGATGATTAGATAAACAAAGATAGTAAATTTGTATCTTTGTCCGATAAAATACGAATAATTCCAAATCAGGATATGCAAATACCCCTACTTACCCCCCAAAAAGACCCGATGGGCGCCGCTATCGCAGATTATTTCGCGAACGGTAAAGCTAGTAAACTCCGCGTTTTTTCTTCCATGTTCGATGAAGATGAAATCCCGGTGAAACAGTTATTCCGCAATTTTACAGAAATGCCGGTACTGGAACAAGAAGCACTCCGCATGAGCGAAGGCAGAATACTCGACGTCGGTGCCGGAAGCGGCTGCCATTCGCTGGCATTACAGGAAATGGGAAAGACGGTAAAAGCCATCGACATCTCACCTTTGTCTGTAGAGGTCATGCTGAAAAGAGGCGTAAAGGATGCCTGCCTGGAAAATTTCTTCAACGAACAGTTCAGCGGCAGCTTCGATACGATCCTGATGCTGATGAACGGTTCGGGGATTGTCGGAAAGATAGCCAATCTCCCGATTTTCTTCCATACTTTAAAACGCCTGCTTGCCCCGGGAGGTTGTGTATGGATGGACTCTTCCGACCTCCGTTACCTGTTTGAAGATGAAGATGGCAATCTCGATATAGATATTGATGATGACTATTACGGAGAAGTGGATTTTCGCATGCAATATAAAAATATCAGGGGCGACCGATTCGACTGGTTATACCTCGATTTTCAAACGCTCAGCCTGCATGCGGCAAACAACGGGTTCAAAGCGGAGAAGATACGGGAAGGAGAACATTTTGATTATCTGGCTAAAATTAGCAGGATATAAACCAGTATTTTATAGATTATTTAGAAGAATAATATATCCAGCTTCATTATCTTTGCGAAAATAAATACTTTAGGAACTCGTTTTATGAAACTGACAATACGGATTTTTTGCCTCTTATTTTTTATAGCGACATTAGCGGAGGCAGCAACCCAGCGCAAAATACCTTCATACGAAAAGTATATAAAAACATACAGCGCTCTGGCTATAGAACAACAAAAGAAGTACAAAATTCCCGCCAGTATCACTCTGGCACAGGGACTACTGGAGTCTGGAGCCGGACAAAGCGACCTGGCACGCCGCTCAAACAACCACTTCGGCATCAAATGTCATTCCGACTGGCGCGGCGGACGTGTTTATCATGACGACGACCTGCGTGGAGAATGTTTCCGTAAATACAAACGGGTGGAAGATTCATATGAAGATCACTCCAAATTTTTGAAACGCTCGCGTTACGACCGGCTTTTTCAATTAAAAATAACTGATTACAAGGGTTGGGCCAGAGGTCTGCAAAAATGTGGTTACGCAACCGATCGCGCATATGCCAACAAACTGATTAAAGTAATTGAAGATTATGAACTTTACCGTTATGATACCGGAAAAGTACACAAATTAACACGCCAGGAAAAGAAAAAACTTAAATACCCGACCGTCAAATATACGATATACAGAACTTACGGTCTACTGTATGTTTATGCCAAAGAGAACGACAGCTTCGACCAAATCGCACAGAATCTGGACTTCCCTGTAAAAGATCTGAAAAAGTTCAACGAAGTACCGGAAGACTTCCCGTTGCAAAAAGGCGATATCGTCTATATTGAAAAGAAGAAGAAGAAAGCCGATAAGCCTAATTACGACCATGTTGTACAAGTCGGAGAATCCATGCACAGCATCGCACAGAAATACGGAATACAGATCAAGAGCCTGTATAAGATGAATAAAAAAGACAAAGATTACGTTCCTGAAGAAGGAGATGTGCTTAAACTTAGATAAGTAACATAAAAAAATAGTATCTTTGCAGCCAAATATGTAAAAACAATGAGTGACCAACGTTACAACCTGCGCGGTGTATCCGCTTCAAAAGAAGATGTTCACAATGCAATAAAGAACATCGACAAGGGAATATTCCCTAAAGCATTTTGTAAGATCATCCCTGATATATTAGGCGGTGATCCTGAATACTGTAACATTATGCACGCTGACGGAGCCGGAACAAAATCATCCCTGGCTTACATGTACTGGAAAGAAACCGGTGACTTGTCAGTGTGGAAAGGTATTGCCCAGGATGCACTGATCATGAACATCGACGACCTGCTGTGTGTGGGTGCGGTAGACAATATACTTGTTTCTTCCACTATCGGACGTAACAAACTGCTTATCCCCGGCGAAGTAATCTCCGCCATTATTAACGGAACGGACGAACTGCTGGCAGAACTGCGCGAAATGGGTGTAGGCTGCTATGCCACCGGAGGCGAAACGGCCGATGTGGGCGATCTGGTTCGCACGATCATCGTCGACAGCACCGTGACTTGCCGCATGAAACGTGCAGACGTGGTTGATAACAGTCATATACAAGGGGGCGACGTAATTGTCGGAATGGCATCTTACGGACAGGCTACCTACGAAAAAGAATATAACGGCGGAACAGGCAGCAATGGTCTGACCTCTGCCCGTCACGACGTATTTGCCAAATATCTGGCAACCCAATATCCCGAAAGCTACGATGCAGCAGTTCCCGATGAACTGGTTTATTCAGGCGGACTGAAACTGACCGACAAAATCGAAGAACTGGGTATCGACGCCGGTAAACTGGTGCTTTCCCCTACCCGTACCTATGCTCCGGTAATCAAAGTATTGTTGGATAAACTACGTTCGCAGATACACGGTATGGTACACTGTTCAGGCGGAGCACAAACAAAAGTAATGCACTTCGTCGAAAACAAGCGTGTGACAAAGAACAACCTGTTCCCTGTTCCTCCTCTTTTCCGTATTATTCAGGAACAGAGCGGAACCGACTGGAGCGAAATGTACAAAGTGTTCAACATGGGTCACCGCATGGAGATCTATCTGTCGCCCGGACATGCTGAAGAAGTGATCAGCATTGCCAAGAGCTTCAACATTGATGCACAAATCGTAGGCTTCGTGGAAGAGGCGGATAAGAATGAATTGATTATTGAAAGCGAAAAAGGTCGCTTCGTATATTAATCTGATAAATGGCTGATAATAATTTATTAGGAAGACTGGACGGATTAGTAAGCCGTTTTGAAGAAGTCGGAACACTGATTACCGACCCGGCAGTGATAGCCGATATGAAACGGTTTGTAAAACTCAATAAAGAGTATCGCGATCTGGAGAAGATCGTGACTACCCGAAACGAATATGTCAATACATTAAATGGTATAAATGAAGCACGGCAGATGCTCGATACCGAGCAGGATCCTGAAATGAGGGAAATTGCCCGCGAAGAGTTGGATGCCTGCAATGCCCGCATTCCGGAACTGGAAGAAGAGATCAAGCTGTTGCTTGTTCCGAGCGATCCGGAAGACGATAAGAATGCTATCGTTGAAATTCGTGGCGGAACGGGAGGCGACGAGGCCGCCCTTTTTGCCGGCGACCTCTATCGCATGTATATCAAATACTGCGAAGCCAAAGGCTGGAAAGTCGCCCTGTCAAGTTGCAGCGAAGGTTCGTCGGGCGGATATAAAGAAATTATTTTCACCGTTAGCGGTGAGAAAGCATATGGTACGCTCAAATATGAATCGGGCGTACATCGTGTTCAGCGTGTACCCAGTACTGAAACTCAGGGACGTGTACACACCTCAGCAGCTACCGTGGCTGTGCTCCCCGAAGCAGACGAGTTTGATGTTGAAATTAATGAAGGTGAAATTAAGTGGGATACTTTCCGTTCGGGAGGTGCCGGCGGCCAGAATGTGAACAAGGTCGAATCGGGCGTACGTTTGAGATATGTCTGGAAGAACCCGAACACCGGTGTGAGCGAAGAGATCCTGATCGAATGTACGGAGACGCGCGACCAGCCGAAAAACAAGGAACGCGCACTTACCCGCCTGCGTTCTTTCATTTATGACAAAGAACATCAGAAATACCTGGACGACATTGCCAACAAACGCAAGACAATGGTATCGTCGGGCGACCGATCCGCGAAGATCCGGACATACAACTATCCGCAAGGACGTATCACCGATCATCGTATCAACTACACGATCTATAATTTATCTGCTTTCATGGACGGCGATATACAAGCCTGCATCGACCAACTGACCGTTGCCGAAAATGCAGAACGCCTGAAAGAAGCTGAACTATAACAATTTCACTATTTGACACAAGACAAGATGAACAAGCAACAATTATTCGAAAACATTAAAAAGAAACAATCTTTCCTTTGCGTAGGATTGGATACAGATATAAAAAAAATCCCGCAGCATTTACTTTCTGAAGAAGATCCTGTCTTCGCTTTCAACAAGGCAATCATCGATGCTACAGCCGATTACTGTGTAGCTTACAAACCGAACCTGGCTTTCTACGAAAGTCTGGGTGTGAAAGGTATGCTTGCCTTTGAAAAGACTGTTACTTACCTGCGCGAAAACTATCCGGACCAGTTCATTATCGCCGATGCGAAACGTGGCGATATCGGTAACACCTCCGAAATGTATGCCCGCTCTTTCTTCGACCATATCAAAGTGGATGCCGTTACAGTGGCTCCTTACATGGGCGAAGACAGCGTAAAACCGTTCCTGATCTATCCCGAAGCATGGGTAATCCTGCTGGCATTGACTTCAAACAAAGGCTCACAGGATTTCCAGATGACGGAAGATGCCAACGGCGAACGTCTGTTTGAAAAAGTATTGAAGAAATCGCAGGACTGGGCTACCGACGAACAGATGATGTACGTTGTCGGTGCAACTCAGGGAAAAATGTTCCTGGACATCCGTAAACATGCTCCCAACCACTTCCTGTTGGTTCCGGGTGTCGGAGCACAGGGTGGCAGCTTGCAGGAAGTGGCTCAATACGGAATGAACGATCAGTGCGGTTTGCTTGTTAACTCTTCACGTGCGATCATTTACGTAGATAAATCGGAGAATTTTGCCTCATTTGCCCGCGAAGCAGCACAAGCTGTACAACGTGAAATGGCAGGATATCTGCATGATAAGGGAATTATTCCCTGCAAAGCATAGGCTATCCCAATATTTTTCACCATTTTTGCAAACTGCTTTGTTCTTAGTGGAGCAGTCTCAATTCAAAATACAATATAACAAAATAAGTAATGGAGTTATCAGCCCAACAAATAGCGGACTTTCTTGGTGGAACCGTTGATGGCAACCCGGAAGTGAAAGTTAGCAACTTCTCAAAAATAGAGGAAGGACAACCCGGAACACTGACGTTTCTGGCTAATCCCAAGTACGAACATTATATCTATAATACAGAAGCAAGCATTGTTCTGGTGAATAACGACTTTTCTCCGGCTGAACAGATCACCGCTACTTTAGTGAAAGTTGAAAATGCATATTCTGCTCTTGCCATGTTACTCAACCTGGTAGAACAGTCAAAACCTAAAAAAGCCGGTATTTCTTCGGCTGCTTTCATTGCAGCCTCTGCGACAATGGGAGAAGATTGCTTTGTCGGCAACTTTGCCTATATCGGAGAACAGGTAAAGCTGGGTAAGAACTGCCAGATATATCCCAACGCATACATCGGTGATGGCGTGACTATCGGAGATAACTGCATTCTTTATCCGCATACAACCATCTATAACGGATGTAAAATCGGAAATAATTGTATCCTCCATGCCGGTTCAGTGATCGGTTCGGACGGTTTCGGTTTTGCTCCCGAAGGAGAGAATTATAAAAAGATCCCGCAACTGGGGAATGTTGTATTGGAAGACAATGTCGAGATCGGGGCCAATACCACGATCGACCGTGCCGTGATGGGGTCAACCATCATCCGCCGCGGTGTGAAACTGGATAACCTGGTGCAGATCGCCCATAACGTAGAAGTCGGAGAAAATACTGTAATGGCAGCCCAGGTAGGTATCGCCGGTTCAGTCAAGATCGGCAGCCATTGTATGTTCGGCGGACAGGTAGGACTGGCCGGACATATCCATATTGCCGACGGCGTCGTATTCGGTGCACAATCCGGTGTGATCAGCGACATCAAGGAAGCTAAGACTGTATTGGGTGCTCCGGCTATCGACGCGAAGAACTTCATGCGTTCAAGCGCCGTATTCAACCGCTTGCCCGATATGTACCGTACACTGGGACAGTTGCAACGCGAGATCGAACAATTAAAAAAGGAAATCAATAAATAATTAATATACGTATGCAGAAACAAAAGACGCTAGCCAAGAGTTTCTCGATGCAAGGTAAAGGCTTGCATACCGGACTGGACATACAGATCACGTTCAATCCGGCACCGGAAAACCACGGATACAAAATTAAACGTGTTGACCTGGAAGGACAACCTGTTATTGATGCGTTGGCAGAAAACGTAGCCAGTACACAAAGAGGTACCGTTTTATCAAAGAACGGCATCCAGATCAGCACAGTTGAACACGCAATGGCAGCATTATATGCCTACGAAATCGACAATTGCCTGATTGAAGTGAACGCTCCCGAGTTTCCGATTCTGGACGGTAGCTCACGTTTCTTCTCTGAAGAGATCCGGAAAGCAGGAATCGTTGAACAGAACGCTCCGAAAGATTTTTACATCGTAAAACATAAGATCGAAGTAAAAGACGAAGAAACAGGCTCTTCACTGATCATCCTCCCTGACGAGAAGTTCAGTGTGAATGTGCTGATCTCCTTCGATTCGCCCGTTTTATCCAATCAGTTCGCCACTATGAACGATCTGAGCGAGTTTCCCGAAGAAATTGCCGCTTCCCGTACATTTGTATTCGTTCGTGAAGTGGAAATGCTCCGCCAGAACAACCTGATCAAAGGCGGTGACCTGGACAATGCAATCGTAATCTACGACCAGAAAATGCCGCAGGAAACACTTGACAAACTGGCAGACGAAGTCGGCATACCCCACAAAGACGTATGCGACCTGGGTTACATCAACAACAAACCGCTGGTATTCGACAACGAACCGGCACGCCATAAACTGATTGACGTACTGGGCGACCTGGCACTGATCGGCAAGCCTATCCGCGGACGCATCATCGCAACCCGCCCCGGACATAAGATCAACAACCAGTTGGCCCGCATGATCCGCAAGGACATCAAATTAAACGAAGTACAAGCTCCGATTTACGATCCGAACGTAGCTCCGATCATGGACATCAACCGTATCCGCGAGTTGCTTCCCCACCGTTACCCCTTCCTGCTGGTCGACAAGATCATCGAAATAGGCGGTAACTATATCGTCGGAATAAAAAATATCACGACAAACGAACCGTTCTTTACCGGACACTTCCCGCAGGAACCTGTTACACCGGGTGTATTGCTGGTTGAAGCAATGGCACAGACCGGAGGTTTGCTCGTTCTGAATTCAGTAGACGAACCGGAACGCTATTCAACTTATTTCATGAAGATCGATGGCGTAAAATTCCGCCAGAAAGTAGTACCGGGAGATACACTGATCCTGCGTCTGGAACTGCTGGCTCCTATCCGCCGCGGTATTTCCACGATGAAAGGTTATATCTTCGTTGGCGACAAGCTGGTTTGCGAAGCTGAATTTATGGCTCAGATCATTAAAAACAAATAATAATAACAGAAGAAGGCAATGAATCAATCCCCTTTAGCAGTCGTTCATCCCGAAGCAAAGATCGGCCAGAATGTAACGATAGATCCTTTTGCAGTGATTGAAAAGGATGTAGTAATAGGCGACAATTGTCATATTTATTCACATGCAGTCATTCTCGACGGGGCAAGGATCGGAGACAACTGTTCCATCTTCCCGGGAGCTGTAATTGCCGGTATTCCACAGGATCTCAAGTTCAAAGGAGAGCAGACCACCGCTGAAATCGGAAAAAATACGACGATCCGCGAGTGTGTCACGATCAACCGGGGAACAGCATCAAAGGGAAAGACCATAGTCGGAAGCGATTGCCTGATTATGGCATATTCCCATATCGCACACGATTGCGTGCTGAAAGATCATATTATCCTCGGGAACGCATCCCAGATAGCCGGAGAAGTGGAGATTGACGATTTTGCTATTGTCAGCGGCGGCAGCCTGGTTCACCAGTTTACCCGCATATCGAAACATGTGATGGTACAGGGCGGCTCCCGTATCGGTAAAGATATTCCGCCTTATACGTTGATCGGCCGCGATCCGATTGTTTACTGTGGCATCAATATCGTAGGATTACGCCGCCGTGGGTTCACCAACCAGCAGGTATTCCTGATACAGGATATCTACCGTACGTTATATACCCGTGGCCTGAATAATACGGAAGCCATCAAGGCTATCGAAACCGAATACGAAGCCAGCGAAGAAAGAGACCTGATACTCAACTTTATCAAGACTTCCGAACGCGGTATCGTAAGAGGTTCGATCGACGAATAATAATGTGCTAATCAGGCAATATGCCAATACGCCAATGAAAATATCAACAGATAGTATTTTTATTGGTATATTGGCATATTATTTTATTGGCACATTATTTTTATTTTACTACTTTTGAACCAACAAAAAACTAAAAAGACTATGGTATTTAGATTCCTCATTCTATCAGATGAAGTAGATGACTTCAAACGCGAAATCAAGATTGATGCGGAAGCAACTTTCCTTGATCTGCACGACGCCATCCTTGAATCGGTTGGCTACACGAAAGATCAGATGTGCTCTTTCTTTATTTGTGACGACGATTGGAGCAAAAATACGGAAATTACATTAGTTGAAATGGACACCACTTCGGAAGTGGATAACTATATAATGGCTGAAACTCGTCTGGAAGAATTGCTTGAAGACGAACACCAGAAACTTATGTTCGTTTTCGACTATATGACCGAACGTGCTTTCTTCATGGAGCTCCGCGAAATAGAGCCGGGTAAAGATCTCGATAAAGCAATCGTCAGCAAATCAATAGGTGTCGCACCTGCCCAGACGATCGACTTCGATGAGTTCGAAACCAAAAACGGAAGCACAGAGATCGGCGAAGACTTTTATGGTGACTCAGAATATGACATCGACGAACTGGACAAAGGCGGTTTCGAAGGTTTAGGCGACGTACCGATGGAAAACCCGTACGACGACGAGCGTTTTTAATTGATGAACTCCCTTGTCATATTACTCGGGCCGACAGGAGTCGGAAAGACCGAACTGAGCCTGCGCGTAGCAGAACATTTCGGTTCGCCTATTATTTCCTCCGACTCCCGTCAGCTCTATAAAGACCTGCCTATCGGAACGGCAGCTCCCACCGCCGAACAAATGGCAAGAGTAAAACATTATATGGTCGGGACACTGGACCTGACCGATTATTACAGCGCCAGTAACTTTGAAGAAGACGTAATCTGCCTCCTGGAAACACTCCACCGTACCACTCCAACCGTTGTAATGACAGGCGGTTCCATGATGTACATCGACGCCGTATGTAAAGGCATTGATGATATTCCAACCGTCACCCCCGATATACGTGAGGCTATTTACGCCCAGTTCGAGCGTGAAGGACTGGAAAATATCCTACAGGAGTTAAAAGAATCCGACCCTGTCCATTATGAAGAAGTAGACCGGATGAACTACAAACGGGTAATCCATGCCGTCGAGATATGCCGGATGACAGGAAAGCCTTATTCATCTTTCCGCACCAATATAAAGAAAGAACGCCCATTTAAAATCATTAAAGTGGGACTGACACGCGACCGCGAAGAATTATGCGACCGCATCAACCGCCGTGTCGATCAGATGATGGCTGACGGCCTGCTGGAAGAAGCGCGCAAAGTCTACCCTTTCCGCCACCTGAACTCACTCAATACGGTCGGCTATAAAGAACTGTTCAACTATTTCGACGGAGAATGGCCGCTCGACCTGGCCGTAGAGAAAATACGGCGCAACTCCCGTGTCTATGCCCGCAAACAAATGACCTGGTTTAAACGGGACGAAGAGATCAAATGGTTTCATCCGGACGAAGAAACAGAAATATTACGGTATCTGGATGGGATAATTAAAAACCAATAGCATGTTGAGGATGGAATGCCCTCTTCAAACGATTTATCAAACCAACTATCATACTATCATTTAAAATCATAAGAGATTAATTACAAGACTATTACCCTATGACAGTTGTTATTATTAACTATCATATAACTATCAGGCAACTATCATAGTCTTATCCAAAGGTCCAGTGTAAGCTTCTTTTTTTGCTGAAGTATATGACTTATTTTCAAGGAAGTAATTACTTATGTTGTTCGAGACCCGGGTCTCAAGGTTGCCAACACCCGGGTCTGAGCATCGTCAACATCCGGGTGTCAAACAGGATAAAACGGGCATCCTGACAACAATAAATAGTTGTTTCGATGAAATAAGTCTATATATTTCGGCAAAAAAGACTTGGGATAGAGGCTTTTTAATAGATACAGGAACGATAGTTTAGTTAAAACAATGTAAATATGATCGTTGCATGATAGATAAATGATAGTTAATAACAACAACCATCATAGGGTAACACACTCATTATACGCATATTACATCAAATTATGATAGTATGATAGTTGAATTCAAAATTAAACCCATAGCTGGTTCACTGATATTTGTTGCATTTAACGGAAATAGCAACTATAATCCCCGAGGTGGGTTCATTGTACGCCGATTACTTATTTACTTCTTGAATACCAGGTATACCGCCGCTACCAAAAGTAAGCAAGCCAATGCATGATTCCATTTAAACGATTCTCCTTTAAAGGCGATAGCACTGAAAGCCACGAATACGACAAGCGTAATAACCTCCTGTATTACTTTTAATTGTATCAGATTGAACGGTCCGCCATTCTCCCTGAATCCCATACGGTTTGCCGGTACCTGAAAACAATATTCGAAGAAAGCGAGAAACCAACTGAATAAGATCACACCGATCAACGGCAAATGTTCGAACCAACTGAACTGCTGTTTCATCTTCAGGTGGCCGTACCAGGCACATGTCATAAAAATATTTGATACGACCAATAACAGAATAGTATAAAAACCCTGCATAACTTATTTATTTTTTTGAGGAAGATAATCCTGTTGTACATTCGACATACTGTTCCAGATGCTGTAACGTGCTTCCGGATTTATAGCTTCGAGCCGGGCCAGGACCTCTTTCATATCCGAACGGCTGGAACCGGACTCATACGGACAGTTCTTTATTTGTTTACGATACCCTTTCCATTCGGCAATACGGACCAGTTCTTTTTCTTCAACCAGACACATCGGACGGATGATCTCCATATCAAACTTATCCATCTTCAACCGCGGAGGCATAGTCCCGAAAGCCCCCTGATGGGTTATATTCATCAGTAATGTTTCGATAATATCATCCTGATGATGCCCCAGGGCGATCTTATTGCAATTATGCTTCTTGGCTATATCAAACAAGGCCTTTCGCCGTATCCAGGAACAAAGAAAACAAGGAGACTTACGTGTATCGGTAGAAGCGTCGAAACTCGTTTCGTGAATGATAAACGGTAATCCGTGTTCATCGGCACAGCTTTTCAGGTACTCCGCATCCGAGCAATAAGGAATATTCGTCATCACCACATGCGCCACGACCACTTCAAAGCGGGGATTGTAGATTTTTGAACGACGCCCCAGCAGGTCGACAAGGGCAAGCGAATCCTTTCCACCCGACAATCCGATCAGGATGCGGTCACCATTGGCGATCAGGCTATATTCGAAAATTGCCCTCTTCACTTTCTCTTCTATTTTCCAGAACAGGAGTTCTTCTGCTGTCAACTTTGCCATATCTACTCTAAATCGGGCACAAAAATAGATATTTATCTAATGAATTGTACGCTTAACTAAAAATATTATTATCTTTGAATCAGTATAATTATATCATAACAAGAGACAATGAGCCGGTTATCTAAAAAACTGTTTTACACAATTGGAATTACATTTCTTTGCTGCAGCCTGCAGGCACAGAGCCTGGACCAGGCCAAAAAACTATACAACGAAGGACAATACGCTGAAGCTAAACCTGCCTTTGAGAAACTGGTGAAACAAGCTCCCAGCAACTCGTCCTATAATCATTGGTATGGTGTGTGTTGTTACGAGACCGGAGATCTGGCCGGTGCCGAAAAACATCTGAAAGTGGCAGTCAAGCGCAAAGTTCAGGAAGCTTATCGCTATCTGTCGGATGTTTATTATCAGACCTACCGTTTTGATGAAGCGGCGGAAATGATGGAAGAATACATCGACCTGCTGACTAAAAAGAAACAGGACACACAAGCATTCGAAGAAAAACTCAGTCTGGCTGAGAACGCCCACCGGATGATGGAAAAGACGGAAGATGTACAGATTATAGACAGTATCGTTGTCGACAAAGATGATTTTCTGGCAGCTTATACACTGAGCGAAGAAAGCGGCACATTGACTTCTTTCAAAGATTTCTTCCAGACAAATGAACCTGTATCCTCAACGGTTTATATGAACCAGAAGGGCGACAAGATTTATTATGCCCATGCAACAGACAACGACCGATACTGTCTTTTCACCCAATCCAGATTGATGGACAAATGGGGGGATGAAAAACAGTTGCCGATGAATATCAACAGCAACGATGACGACAATTATCCTTTTGTTCTGTCTGACGGAGTCACCATCTACTATGCCTCCAAAGGAAACGGTTCATTAGGCGGATACGACCTGTTCGTTACACGCTACAACATCAACTCCGATACTTATCTGGCACCGGAACAGTTAAGCATGCCTTTCAACTCACCGTTCAATGATTATATGATGGTGTATGATGAAACCAAGGAGTTGGGATGGTTCGTATCAGACCGCTTCCAGCCCGAAGATAAAGTATGTGTTTACCTGTTCATCCCGAACAATGAACACAGCCGCGTGGAAAGTGAAGATATCGAAATGAAACGTGCCCGTGCCGCCATCACTTCCATTCAAGACTCATGGAAACCGGGAAGCGACTACAGCAATCTGATCGAACTGGCCCATAAAGAAATACCTTACGGGGAAGCGAAAATCGAAAAAGATTTCGAGTTCGTGATAAACAACAGCCTGGTTTACTATAAACTGGACGATATCAAAAGTCCGGAAGCAAAGAGTTACTATGGAAAAGTTGTCTCACTGAACAAACAGATAAAAGAACTGAATGATAAACTGGCCGACCTCAGAGCCTCCTATTCTTCCGGGAACAGTGCAAAGAAGGAACAGTTGAAACCGGCAATTCTTGAAGCGGAAGAGCAATTAAACAGTCTGCTTGACCAGCCTGAAGAGTTGGAAAAGAAAGCTCGTAATACGGAGATAAACTATTTAAAAAGTAACAGATAATTCAACCGCGACTATTATGATTTGGGAAATAACCATTATTGTCTTTTTGATGCTGGTAGCCATCGTGCTTATCCTGCTGGAAATATTCCTTTTGCCGGGAATAACAATTGCCGGTGTCGGAGGATTTCTTTTCGCGGCATCAGGCGTTATTTATGCCTATACGGTAGGTGAAACGGTCGGACATATCACATTGTTCCTGTCGTTAACAGCCTTTGCCGCCTCATTTGTATGGTTATTACGTGCCCGGTCATTCAACAAGGTCGCCCTGAAAACGGATGTCGACTCCAAACTGACTTCAAGCCGTGACCTGGGCATCGAACCGGGTGACGAAGGTATCACCCTTTCACGCCTTGCCCCCATCGGCAAAGCACGCATCAAGGGCATCACTGTCGAGGCGAAGTCGATGGATGAATTGATAGACGAAAACACGCCGGTCGAAGTACTGCGTGTCGACGGTTATAACGTATTGGTTAAGAGAAAAGAACAAACAGATATTCACGCTTAATTAAATTTATATGGAAGAATTGAACTATTTGCCTTTTATCCTACTGGGTGCAGCGGTATTGCTGCTGGCAATTTTCTTTTACTATGTGCCGTTCCTGCTATGGATCTCGGCCAAAGTATCGGGTGTAAACATCTCGCTGATACAGCTGTTTTTGATGCGTATCCGTAATGTACCTCCTTATGTTATCGCCCGTGCCATGATCGAAGCACACAAAGCCGGTCTGAAGTCGCTGACCCGTGATGAACTGGAAGCACACTATCTGGCAGGCGGACATGTTGAGAAAGTGGTTCATGCACTGGTATCTGCCTCCAAGGCAAATATAGACCTGCCTTTCCAGATGGCAACAGCTATCGACCTGGCAGGCCGTGACGTATTCGAAGCCGTTCAGATGTCGGTTAACCCGAAAGTGATCGATACTCCTCCTGTAACTGCCGTTGCAAAAGATGGTATCCAGTTGATTGCCAAAGCCCGTGTAACCGTTCGTGCCAATATCAAACAGTTGGTCGGTGGTGCCGGTGAAGAAACAATCCTTGCCCGTGTGGGCGAAGGTATCGTATCATCCATCGGTTCGTCTGAAAGTCATAAGACAGTATTGGAAAATCCGGACTCAATCTCTAAGCTGGTACTCCGTAAGGGGCTTGATGCCGGTACGGCATTTGAAATCCTGTCCATCGATATCGCGGATATCGATATAGGTAAGAACATCGGTGCATTCCTTCAAATGGACCAGGCACAAGCTGATAAGAACATCGCCCAGGCTAAAGCCGAAGAACGCCGTGCAATGGCTGTTGCTTTAGAACAGGAAATGAAAGCAAAAGCTCAGGAAGCCCGCGCCAAAGTGATCGAAGCAGAGGCAGAAGTTCCGAAAGCAATGGCAGAAGCCTTCCGCTCCGGAAACCTGGGTATCATGGATTATTATAAGATGAAGAACATTGATGCCGATACATCTATGCGTGAAGCAATAGCCAAACCGACCAGTGCTCCTTCAAAACCGCTTAAAGACTAATCAGATGAGAGTCATTCCCGAATCCGAATTAATTATAAATGCAGATGGAAGCGCCTTCCATCTGCATCTTAAGCCGGAGCAGCTGGCAGACAGAGTAGTCCTGGTAGGCGACCCCGACCGGGTGTCAACCGTTGCCTCTTACTTCGACACACAAGAATGCGAAGTATCCAGCCGGGAGTTCCACACTATAACCGGTACCTATAAAGGAAAGCGTATCACAGTTGTATCCCACGGCATCGGAACGGACAATATAGATATTGTACTGAACGAACTGGATGCACTGGCCAATATCGACTTCTCTACCCGTACCGTAAAACCGACATTTAAACAATTGACTTTGGTTCGCGTCGGGACATCGGGAGGTCTGCAACCGTTTGTTCCTGTCGGCACGTACGTTGCCGCTGAAAAATCCATTGGTTTCGATGGTGTCATTTACTTCTATGCAAACACCGAACGTGCCAGGGATACAGCTTTTGAAGCAGCTTTGAAGGAACAATTGGACTGGAAACTTTCCGGCCTTTCTCCTTATGTCGTACCAGCCGATCATTCTCTGATCGAACAAATTACCGGAAACGATATTATCCGTGGTGTGACAATAGCTGCAAACGGATTTTATGGACCGCAGGGCCGTGAACTTCGTCTGCCTCTCGCCGACCCCAAATTGAATGAAAAGATTGAAGCATTCAATTATAATGGAAGGCAAATCACAAACTTCGAGATGGAAAGTTCTTCGCTTGCCGGTCTTGCCGCCCTGATGGGACATCGCGCCATGACAGTCTGCTGCATCATTGCCGGCCGGGTAGACAAGAACATGAACACCAATTATAAAGGTTCATTAACCGGATTGATTGAAACAGTATTAGAACGCATCTGATCAACACATTATGGACTGGGAAAAAACAATCATCGATTCGTTGGAATGGGGTAAAGAGATTTCCAACCGGGAAGAAAAACAAAAAGTAGCCGACAAGATCGCCTCTATGGTAAAAGACGGCGACATTATCGGCGTAGGTTCAGGCTCAACGGCTTATCTGGCATTATTGAAAATAGCCGACCGTATCCGGACCGAACAGTTACATATCCATGCCATTCCTACTTCCCAGGAGATAAAGATGGCTTGTGCCAAACTCGGTATCCCCCTGACAAGCCTGCTTGAACACAAACCGAACTGGACTTTTGACGGAGCGGACGAAATCGATCCCAATCATAATATGATCAAAGGACGTGGCGGTGCCATGTTCAAAGAAAAACTATTGATTAGTTCCAGTCCGCAAACCTTCATTATTGCTGATCCTTCCAAAATGGTTTCGAAGCTGGGTTCCCGTTTCCCCGTTCCGGTAGAAATCTTTCCGGATGCATTGATACATGCGGACCAGGCTCTCCGGTCATTAAGTCCGGTTGACATAAAACTTCGGATGGCACAAGGCAAGGACGGTCCGATTATCACCGAAAACGGGAATCTGATACTCGATGTATGGTTCAACAATATACCCGACAATCTGGAGAATGCAATCAAGTCCATCACTGGTGTGATAGAAAGCGGACTTTTTATGCATTATGAGGTAAAGATCATTTCATAAATCCCTGATCTTTTAAAACCTTCAACAGCACTTCGGAGAAATACTCATTATTCTTTTTCGTATAACGAACATCAGTAAACACCTGTGCCAGTGTTTCCTTATTGTTTTCTTTCACAAACTGTTTATTGACTTCCAGTGCTTCCTTTTCACCATATAATTCGTCTATCATATCCGGAGTATAATCTACATAAGCCTCCTGATGAACCACGGCAGCCAAAGGGAGTCGTTCCACCTGTTCCGGCAACGGCATAGCCGGATAACCGACAGTTACAGTAACGATAGGCACAACGAGGCGGGGTAAAGACAACGCTTCGATAATTTTATCGGCATTATAGGCAGTCGTCCCCAAATAGCAGATACCCAAACCATTCTCTTCAGCCGCATCACAGAAAGCCTGTGCAAACAGCATCGCATCAATAGTAGAGGCGATGAAAGTCTGCAAATTATCAAATCCAGCTTCCGCTTTCCGTTGTTCCGCCCATTTCACAAAACGGTTGGCATCGGCACAGAAAGTCAATACAACCGGAGCCGTCGTAATCATTGGCTGATTAAAATGAGCCGGGGCCAGTTTCTCCTTATTGGACTGGTCACGGGTAACAACCACACTGTATAACTGCATATTACCGGTATTGGAAGCACGGACTGCCACTTCCAGCAATTCATTCAACAACTCTTCGGGAATATCCTGCTCTGTATATTTGCGGATAGTCCTACGATTTTTCATTATATCTATCATAATCTATACTTTATTATAAGAAGTCTATCAATAACAAAGTCCTAACAACCAGATCGGGAGTTTGTTGTTCTGACTTTTGGGTTGACCGTAGATAGCGGCAAACGCATTATCCAACTCTTTGATCCGATCATAATCCATCAACGGATCGCCAACCATAAAAATATATTTGTCGTTTATCAGAAAGTCATTATTCTCAAACAACTCAACCGTTGCAAAATTAGATAACTGATCGACAAAGAAAGTCTCTCCCAATATCACACGGTCATTCACATCCTCTTCGAAAGCCATCAATAAATTGGTATTACCTATATAAGTTTTCTGAAGACGATTCTGAGTCTGCTTTTTAGACTGATAATATCTTATGCAAACCGCATCCGTCAGATAATCAAAATACCGCTTGACATCCGTCCGCTCTAACTTCAACAGAGTAGCCAGGTCGGCTACGTCAGCCACATCGGGTATCTGACCGGAAATAGACATCATTAGCCTTTTAATATCCTTCAATTCCCGATATTCCAATGGATAAAGAGGAGGCAGATCAACATCGACCATCTCTCTCACCCGGTCCTGCAAACGAAATGGAAATGCATCCGGATCATCCCAATAAAACGGATAACAACCATGTTCCAGGTAGTTACGGAAGATAGGAGCAACGACAATCTGGTCGTTCACATTCCTCGATATTTCCACATGGTTTTCCAACAAATCATCCAGAGAAACCGGAGGCAAATCCAAGACACATTCATACGAAAGGTATTCTCTAAACGACATGGCTGCTAATGTATAACAAGACACTTGGTTCTTAAATCCTTTCTTCACTTTTGAAACCGGAAGTAACGAAGAAGAAGCAAAAACAATATTCAGATTCGGACAACGTTCCAACAACTTCCTGGTCTCCGCCATCCAATCGGCATAACGGTGCACGCTGTCCAAAAACAGATGCGTACCTCCCTCCTTATAGAACTGCATAGCCACGTTGACCATTTTTTCCCGTTGAAAAAGAATGCTGTCCAGATTCAAATACAAGGCTTTATCCGAATCATCGAAAGCCTGTTTTATCCGTTGCAGCAACAAGGTTGTTTTCCCGACACCTTGCGAGCCAAAAATTCCAATCAGACGATCATCCCACTGTATCTGTTTATAAAGATATCGCTGAAAATTGCATCTTATCCCCTTCAGTAATTGCTGATGGTTTACTTGGTATATGTCCATAAACTAAACTATTTGATACAAATGTAATACATTATGATAAATAAACATGTAAATTTGCATGACAAAAACCAATAAGAAAATGGACAAATCAAAAGTTTACTTTACTAATCTTCGCACAACTCCATCCAGTAACTTGCTGGATAAAATGGAGCGTCTTGTTAAGCGCGCCGGCATTACAAACATTGATTTTAAGAATCAGTTTGTAGCAATTAAGATTCATTTCGGAGAACCGGGGAACCTGGCTTACATCCGTCCCAATTATGCCGCCCGCATGGCTACTTTGCTTCGTTCATTAGGGGCAAAACCCTTTCTTACAGATTGCAACACATTATATTCCGGCCGCCGTTCGAATGCCGTAGATCATCTGGAGAGCGCCATGGAAAATGGTTTCAACCCTATCTCAGCCAAATGTGAAGTGATTATCGCAGACGGACTAAAAGGGACAGATTACCGCGAAATAGAAATAAACGGTGAATATTGTAAAGCACCAAAGATCGGAGCTGCCATCGTCGATGCAGATATTGTATTGACCATGAACCACTTCAAAGGACATGAACAGACAGGTTTCGGCGGTGCTTTGAAAAACCTGGGCATGGGTTGCGCCTGTGTCGGAGGTAAGCTGGAATTACATTCTGCCTCCCAACCGATCGTAGACCGCGAAAACTGTAAAAGTTGTAATATTTGTGTAAAACATTGCGCTCATGACGCCATTCACCTGGATGGCAGCAAAATAGCAACAATCGACTATGAGAAATGTGTCGGTTGCGGCCAGTGTGTTGCTCTTTGTCAATATGATGCAGCGGTCATGGGTGATGGAGACACATCGGAACGGCTCAACTATAAAATTGCCGAATATTCAAAAGCGGTATTACTCGATAAACCGAATTTCCATATCAGTTTTATCATGAATGTCTCTCCCGAATGCGATTGCTGGAATCATAATGATGCCGCTATCGTTCCCGACTTGGGTATCGCCGCATCATTCGACCCGGTTGCTTTGGATAAAGCCTGTGCCGATATAGTCATCAACGCTCCGATTCTGGAGACCGGCAACCGCCTTTCGGATTCGCCTCATCACGACCATTTGGAAGGATGCGACAAATTCCACATCATGCATCCGGAAACCAACTGGCAGGCCGGACTGGAACATGCCGAAAAAATCGGACTGGGAACTCAGGAATATGAACTAATAACCGTATAACTTAGCTGACAGTTGACAGTTTTGTCACTGGTATCTCTGTCAACTGTCAACTGTCAACTGTCAACTAATATATGATTAATCAAGAAACAATCTGTGCCGTATCGACAGCCCCCGGAGCCGGAGGCGTAGCTGTTATCCGTGTATCCGGCACTGAGGCTATAACAATTTGTGACGCAATCTTCACGCCTAAGATCGATGGAAAGAATCTTCAGAACCAGAAAGCCTATACCTTACGCTACGGTAGTATCCGCCGCGGGGAAGAGTTGATTGACGATGTACTTATCGCCCTCTTTCGCGCTCCTCATTCATTTACAGGAGAAGACACTGTCGAGATTACTTGTCACGGTTCGGTTTATATCCAGCAACAGATCCTTCAGCTACTGATTGAAAAGGGATGCCGTTCTGCACTCCCCGGAGAATATACACAACGTGCTTTCCTGAACGGAAAGATGGACCTGAGCCAGGCAGAAGCTGTAGCCGACCTGATCGCATCCACATCAGCCGGTATGCACAAACTGGCTATTAACCAGATGCGTGGCGGTTTCAGTAATGAATTGACCAAACTGCGCAGTCAACTACTCGATTTCACTTCATTGATCGAGCTGGAACTTGATTTCAGCGAAGAAGACGTCGAGTTCGCCGACCGCACCAATCTGAAGCAACTGGCAACTGGCATCGAACAACTGATCCGCAAACTGGCTGATTCATTCAGTGTCGGAAACGCCATCAAAAACGGTATTCCGGTTGCCATTATCGGAGAGACAAATGCCGGTAAATCAACCTTGCTCAATTTACTCGTCGGTGAGGAACGTGCCATCGTTTCCGACATCCACGGAACAACCCGCGATGTGATAGAAGATACGATCAATCTCTCAGGAGTGACTTTCCGCTTTATCGACACGGCCGGAATCCGCGAAACCAACGATACCATTGAAAGCCTTGGTATCGAACGCACTTTTCAAAAGCTCCGCCAGGCATCCATCGTCCTTTGGGTAATCGACCTGAACACTCCGGCGGAACAGATTGAAGAACTGGCTAAAGTGATTATCCCGAAAGCAGAAGACAAAAAGGTAATCCTTGTTTTCAACAAATCCGACTTGCTTTCGTCCGATGAACTGGAGCTCAAGCAACAATTGCTTAACAATATTCCAGCTGACCGCATATACATTTCCGCCAAACAACAGGAAAATACCGAAGTACTCAAGCAGCATCTGATCCAGGCCGCCGCTTTACCCGAAGTATCTCAAAACGACGTCATCGTCACAAACATCCGCCACTACGAAGCCCTAACAAAAGCCCACGAAGCCATCCTCCGTGTAATCAACGGACTGGAAATGAATATCTCCGGTGACTTCCTAAGCCAGGATATCAGGGAATGTATGCATTATCTTGGAGAAATTACGGGACAGATTAGTAATGATGAAATATTGGGGAATATTTTCGGGAAGTTTTGCATCGGGAAATAGGTAATAATTTCCAACGATTTCCATATATCATCAATAATTATTAAGGCATTCGAAACACATGATTGCAGTTGATGAAATAACTATCTTTGCGGTAGATAGAATCGATTAATTAACAAAGAGATTATTATGCTTGCATACACATATATTGAACAAGGTAAATTTGAATTACGAGACAAACCGGAACCAAAAATTACGGATACACGGGATGCAATCGTACGTGTGACTCTTGGCAGCATCTGCACCAGCGACCTGCATATCAAGCACGGTAGTGTACCGCGTGCAGTACCCGGAACAACAATCGGACATGAGATGGTAGGTGTCGTGGAGGAAGTGGGAACTGATGTCACATCAGTCAGACCCGGCGACAGAGTGACTGTGAATGTCGAAACTTTCTGCGGGGAGTGTTTCTTTTGTCACCACGGATATGTCAATAACTGTACCGATCCCAACGGTGGTTGGGCCTTAGGTTGCCGTATCGACGGCGGACAGGCGAAATATGTCAGAGTACCCTATGCCGATCAAGGGCTGAATCGTATCCCCGATACGGTCAGTGATGAACAGGCTCTGTTTGTCGGTGATGTACTTGCCACTGGTTTCTGGGCAACTCGTATCTCAGAGATTACAGAGAAAGACACTGTCCTCATCATTGGTGCCGGTCCTACCGGTATTTGCACTTTGCTCTGCTCGATGCTGAAGAATCCGAAGCGTATCATTGTTTGTGAAAAGTCTCCCGAGAGGATTCAGTTTGTCCGTGAACATTATCCCGAGGTACGGATAACGACACCTGATAACTGCAAAGAGTTTGTACTCAAAAACAGTGATCACGGCGGAGCTGATGTTGTTCTGGAAGTGGCGGGGACTGAAGATAGCTTCCGGATGGCGTGGGAGTGCGCTCGTCCCAATGCGATAGTCACTATTGTGGCTCTTTACGACAAACCTCTGCTTTTCCCTTTACCTGACATGTATGGTAAGAATTTGATTTTCAAAACAGGTGGAGTAGACGGCTGTGACTGTGCAGAGATTCTCAGACTGATTGAGGAAGGTAAGATAGATACCACTCCTCTTATCACCCACCACTTTCCGTTGAACGAGATAGAGGAGGCATATCGTGTTTTCGAAAACAAACTGGACGGTGTCATCAAAGTCGCTATTTATTAAAGACTTGTTTAATGCCTGTTAAAACGACCTGTTATATGAATAAAACGATTGTATGTCTAACCGAAAGTTATAAATAAGAATATGCCTGTTATCGAAATATCCTCTTTATCTCATCCCGGTGTTGAAATGTTCTGTACCCTCACCGAAGCTCAGTTGCGCAACCGTATCGAGCCTGATAAGGGTATTTTTATCGTAGAAAGTCCAAAGGTTATCACAAGAGCTTTGGACGCAGGCTTTGAACCTTTAGCTATTTTGTGTGAGCATAAACATATCACAGGGGATGCTTCCGAGATCATTGAACGTTGTGGTAATCTGCCTGTCTATACGGGTAGCAGAGAACTACTAGCTACATTGACCGGCTATGTTCTGACACGAGGTGTTCTTTGTGCCATGCGTCGCCCTGCGGTACGCAGTATGGAAGAGGTATGCCGGGAAGCCCGACGCATCGTCGTTATCGACGGAGTTGTTGATACAACCAATATTGGTGCCATTTTCCGTTCAGCAGCTGCCTTTGGAATCGATGCCGTATTACTGACGCGTAACTCTTGTGACCCGTTGAACCGCCGTGCGGTCAGAGTATCGATGGGAACAGTCTTTCTTGTGCCATGGACCTGGATGAATGGTTCTCTCAGTGACTTGGGCAAATTGGGATTTCGTACTGTAGCCATGGCGCTCACGGACAACTCTATTTCCATTGATGATCCGGTCCTGGTAACCGAACCCCAGCTGGCTATCGTGATGGGTACCGAGGGAGACGGACTTCCACCGGAAACAATTGCTGAAGCCGACTACGTAGTCCGTATCCCTATGTCGTCCGGTGTCGATTCACTCAACGTAGCCGCTGCGGCTGCCGTAGCTTTCTGGCAGCTTCGTGCTCCACAATCCCCCTAAGATTACTGTCCTAAACCTTTGTCTGCTTTTAATTCCTCAATCGCATCCACCCAATAATCCCTCTCTCAATAAAATATCTTCTAACTTTCTCCTTGCAACGATAGTCCGGCTATGAACTGTACTAATTTTCATGTTTTTCAGAAATCCTTCACGATATTGAATATCCATAATCTCCTTCATAAAAAAACCGGCACATTGTAATAAAAAAGCATCCCGACAAGCAGGCGCTAAATAACCAATATAATGCAACAAGTCTTTATATGGTAGTTTATCATCATTGAACAGATGCGGATATTTTTTTACAAAAGATAAATCCCGATAATCAACACCTTCTCCTTTAAAATCCATTTTCTCCTTTGAATCAGACAAGCGAAAACGATAAGTTACTTCCGGAATACGTTTTAGTTGCAAACATTCATTAATAGCTTCGCATGTATTGCTACACGGTACCCGTTCTACAGTACCATCAATCTTAAATTTAGAACGACTATAAATTTTAAACCTGATATCCTTAGCCGTATACCGCTCATAAGTATCAATTATATCCAATTGAAGATTAGGTTCCAATTGTAATAGGACATATGTAAAAAGAGGTTCCTGGGTAAAAGATATCTTTTCAATCATAAAAAGAATAGATCCATCATTTTCATCTCTTTTGCCCGCACGTGTTCCCGGCAAAAGATTCAGATGAAAAAAAGTCTCATTCCACCAAAATATAATATCCCTGCTATCCTGAACTTTCTCTTTAAAAAATATTTCTAAGGCTTTTGAATATGAATGTTCTATTCCAAGAAATTGTCCCCTGTAAAGATTTTCATTAACTTCTTCAATTATTTCCGACATGTCTTTTCCTAGATATTGTTCTTTAGAAATATATTTTTCCATTGAAAGAATATGTTGTCTTTCAAACCAGGAGCGACTGCTTTCACTTTTCATTTTCACTGTTTTCATTTTGCTTTTACATTAATTATTTCACTTCAAAGGTAAAAGTTTTTTATGCCTGTCTTATAATATTTCGAAATCTCATTTTCCGAAAAACAGCATCTTCATGGTTACCGTTTACAGCCATAACAAGCTATAAACAAACAAGTTACAAATTAAATACTATATATATAATTTATTTTATTAACTTAGTGTCGGCAATTTATATTAATCACTAAAAAAACATAGCATGAGTCAACCGGATAATAAATCAAAAAGGGCAGTAATTGTATTCAATAAAAAAGGTGAATACGTGGCTGTTATAGCGTCTATCACTCAAGCAGCATTAATACAGGGAGTGAATAAAAAACTCATTTATTACAATTGTATAGGAAAATCTATTATGGTTGGCAACTTTTATTTTCGCTTTTATCTTTCTGAGCTTGGACTGACTCTCAGTGATTTGGATAATCTCACTGTACAGAAATACGATGAATTATATCGGGAAGCAACCGAATAAAAACAAAGTAAACCGTTTTTTTAATGAAAACGGATAGCAGCCAAAGTTCGTTTTCTACTTCTACTCACAGTATCAATCCTTCAACATTAATCGTCTCCTAAAATAATCAGCAACTTCCTTATCCACACAATAAATATAACACCCTTTCATCCCTCTTGACATTAATACCCGGTAAATATTACGAACATATGTATCGAAATTCTTCCTGTCTTTTTTCAATACAGGATCATAGGTGGCGGTTATTTCTGTATCCAAAGAATCCGCAGAGGCATTATATTTCAGATCATTACCAACAATAACACCTATATAATCAAAATCAAAACCCTGGGCCGTATAAATACATCCCACTTGCTTAATGCCATAAGGAGAATAAGCCCATTCATACCAAAAGCAATAACCTTCGGGAAGATGTCTTCGATCCGTTACAGACATATGGGTTTCCCATGGCATGTGAAATGTACCTATTTTAATATCATTATTAATGACCAAACCTGTCTTTTTCGGATCAGACCACTCCCAACAAAACCCAGCCGTCAAACGAGCCTTCATACCCGGTTCACTATTCTTCTCCCTAATAGCCCGATATAATTCAGCTGGATCATCAAATATCCTAAAATCATACTCTTCTGCGGAAAATGAACAGGAAGCCGTCCGGGGATATAACACATCCTCCAACCAATTCAAATAATTATCCGAACCGTTACAACGGAACTGGGATTCCAAAACTATATTTTCAATTTTACAGTGATTGGTTTGTGCACAAGACGTTATCAAACCCGTTTTCCCTATCTCTGAATGACGAATAGCCTGACGATCATCAATGAAAAACACACAGGAGCGAGCTGCACGAATAAGAGTCTCAATCTGAGACAACTCAGTCCAATGATCCTTTTTCGTATACTTATTGTTCGGGCTCAACTCTATCCGGTGGGCCTCATCCACCAGCAACACATCGACTCCATTTTCCATACAGCGAGCCGGTATAAAGTCATTCAAATTATGAAACAATAAATTGGCCTCCTGCCTCCCGACCATACACTTTATAGCTTCCAGCAAAGGTTTCGACTTTGTAGCAAACATTACACGATATCTACCTTTCGCCGACAGTTCTGCCAATACTTTCAAAGCAATGACCGTTTTCCCTGTTCCTGGTCCTCCGTTGACTATCACAACATTCTTCCCGTACCTGTCACTATTACGCAAATATGCTAATATATCATTACGAGCTTCGATCTGCTTCCCTATTAATGACAATTTATCATTTAAAGTCAATATATCACTTATGTTTTCCAATAAATTGACCGAAGGGTACAGCGGACTGAAACAAAACTCATTAAACACGGCTTCTCCGCTTCCATGCGAAAAAAGAGTATGCAATAAACCTGCCAGTTCATCCTTTTCGTTGGCAGCATAAGTCCTGAACTCTTCCTGCAATACATCAAACTTCGGATTAAACAAAACTCCGTCATCGTCTTTCCTTATATAATTAAAGCAATAAGCACACCCCTGTAAATTCAAACTATCCGTACTTACCGCCTCCACAAACGCCTTCAGATATCCATGATAACCTTTCACCTGTTGCGAAGGATGCGCAGCTGTTTGTATTTTTCCTCCGGTATACGCCTCCACAAAATTTCCGGCACTGGATGCAGGAAATATACCATCTTCGCTCCATTGCTTTAATTCAATGTGCATGACATTTTTACCATCCTCCGAATCACACCCGAATATCATACAATCTATCCGACACCCGGAATAAGGGACCATCAATTCAAAGACGAGATATACGTCTTTTATCCTGCCGGCCTTCAACAATTCCTTTATTTTTTGACCACTTGCTTTATAGGAACGTTGCTCTGCCTCACCTACATTTATATTTTGACGGGATGCATTTTCAATCATCAATTGCTGAAAGCGACCCTGCTTTACATCCTGAAAAAAATTCTCAGAAGAAGCGGCATAAAAACTATTCATGGTGGTTTATTTTTATCCGATCAGTTGTTTGATATGTTCACGTGTCTCTTTATCTTTGATATAAAGAAAATTTCCTTTAGTTGCCCGGGTCAATAAAATTCGGTATGTCCCTGTTACCCTTCTAAACAACGCCTCCGAATCCGGAGTCAGCGCAATTAAAGAACGCTTTTTGCCTATTTTGGATTTCACTGATTTTTTAGTAGAGGCAATGGCTGTTTCTTCTATATAGTTCAGGTCCAACATCCACTTCCCGTTTCTCCACACCAAATCTTCCAACCAGAGAACACCGATATATTCATAATCGAAACCACGAACCACATAAGGACACCCGACTTCCGATAACGGATCATCCTGCATCGCATCTCCCCTTCCCAAAATATAATTAGTATAAGATGTGTGATCATTCCAATACTTATAAAAAGTTCTGTTCTCTCGGTCCGGAAGAACAAAATCGCACGATTCAGGAAATACAGCATGCATATCCGGTATATTCTTACTTATCCATTTACGTGAATAGGAAGAGACAATACGAGCATCCATCGTTGTCTGACTAATTTTGTTACGCAACGCATGCTCCATATCACTGGGATAATCAAAAACAGTCATCGGTATTTCCTCTATCCATTGAGACACATTATCAATCTCTTTCCCTTGTAAAACGCTTTCTACCCAATCCACATATTCTTTGGAACCTCCGCAACGGAATTGTATCCCTTCCAAGCTGATAAAATGAACCGTAGCATTAACCATCTTTGCGATGTTCACCAGATCTTCCAACGATGTAGATTCATTATCACGAAACGATTGATCGCCGTCAATAAAAAATACAGAAATACAGCTTGCCTTCATTATATGATAAGCCTGAGGTCCCATTTGGTAACACCATCCGGCAATTTTGTTACCTTGAAATCTTGGAGAAGAAGGGTCTATCAAGGCATGAGCCTCATCGACAATACTCAGAAAATGTTGATCAGGTTTATATGTAATACCAACCGTTTTTTCCAAATAGTCCGTATAGTCTTTCCAGTACATTCTGTTGAGTTCCTTACTGTTATCGGATCTGTGAACAATATATCTGGAATCCAGACGTTCGAATTCATTCTGATATCGCTCTTTCACCTTAGCCCCGTTAAGTCCGGGATTAAAGGCATTTGCCTTTATTATCAGCTTGTCTGCATTATATCTTTTTCCGTGCTCCTTAAAAATATGTGCCCAATTATCGTTTTGTGATGAAGATGTTGTGACATATAGGACGTTATTTTCTGAATCCGGTTTGTTACAAGCATGATATTGCCGGACCGCATCAAACCATAAATTCACAGCCATTGCCGATTTTCCGGAACCTGGAAGGCCTTGTACTATAATGACTTGTTTACTCCTGGAAGTGACCGTCTCCGATAATTTATGTTGTACTTCGGCATATCCTTCCCGCTGTTTTCCTAACAAAACAAAAGGCTTCGCTGTACTTTCCGCAAAATTACGGGCAACCTGCAAAAGAATCTTTTTATCTTGCTTATAATACCCCTTTACAAAGGTTTTAGCAAATTCTTCATCCCCAACAGACAAGCGATCACAAATAAAATGACAAAGATCACCTTTCAACATTGTATCAAATAACAGATATTCTCCTGTCAATTTATCGTTCGGAGCAGATTTATAAGGTTCAAGATTGATTCTCTGGGTGAAAAATACGCAACCGTCCACATTCACATTTTGTTCCAACACTACAGAGTGAAAATGTCTGCAAAATTCAATGTAACCTTTCACCTGGTCCGCAGGATGCTGCTGGCTGGCGCCATGACGGATCATCAACCCTTCAAAACATCCGGGAGTATCCTTGCTGTTTTCCTGCCAGTTCTTCAGTTCTAAAATAATTGCCTGCTTTTCATTCTCCTTATTTCTTCCTATCAGCACCAGATCACACCAGAAAGAAACAGACGGTAGTTTGTATTCCAATGCAACATGAGCATCCGCCAGCCCTTTATTTTGCGCCATTGCCATTGACAAAACAGAAGCCACCTCAGGGAAAGACTGCTTCCAAGCTATTTTTTCTTCCTGACTCACATGCCTGGATATCTGAGATAAATCGTCAATCAACGCATGAATGTTATTAGTCACCCTGTCGCAAAAGTCAGAAACCTTGTATACTCTCGTTGTCATATTTTCTATTTCTTATTACCTACAAATGTAAAAACATATTTAATAAAATAATCACAATCTTTCTATTTACATTACCAGCAATTTCATATCTTCGTTATTCGTAATTTAGAACAGACAGCATATGACTACAAACAATTCTGATATAGAGCTAATAATGAAAGAAATAGTCCGTTTCACCGAGGATAGGGATTGGGATCAGTTCCATAACGGAAAAGACCTGGCTTTGGCATTATCGATAGAGGCATCCGAACTGAACGAAGCATTCCTTTGGAAAAAGCCGGAAGAAGTAAACATTGAAAAGGTAAAAGAAGAATTAGCTGATATCATGAACTACGCATTCCTGATCGCCCATAAATACGACATGGACATCAAAGAAATCATACTGAACAAACTGAAAAGAAATGGTGAAAAGTATCCGGTAAACAAAGCCAAAGGGAGTGCCAAAAAATATAACGAATTATAAAGGAATTGGTTAATAGCCTGACAATATAGAGTTCTTAAAAATACCAATCCGGAATTGCAACTAAACAAGTATTATAAAGACAGATCATAAAAAACTAAACATCATGGCAGATAACTATCTGGAAAGAAAATATCAGGAATATCAGTCTCAAAAATCTTCCGCTACAAAGAGCGGCTACGGCAAGAAAAAAACAACTCCAATCCACAAAATGCGCAGAGTTTTCGTGACAGGAGGTGCTGACGGTATCGGAAAAACAATTGTCAAGGCGTTCCGTATGGCCGGGCACCGTGTAGCTTTTTGTGACTGGAATGAAGAATCAGGAAAAGAAACTGCCGAAAAAACCGGTACCACTTTTTATCACGTAGATATCAACAATAAAGAAGCTCTTGAAAACTGTATGCACCATATCCTGGAAGATTGGAGCGACCTGGATATCATCATCAACAATGCCGGCATCAGTAAATTCGCCTCTCTCACAGAAACCAGCGTGGAAGATTTCGACCAGACTTTATCCGCAAACCTGAGACCGGCATTTATTACCTCCCGTCTGCTCGCTATTCACCGTCAATCACAAACGACACCCAACTCGTACGGCCGGATTATCAACATATCGTCCACTCATTACCCAACAAACAGACTTAGCTGCGAAGCATACGCCGCATCTAGAAGTGGCATATGCTCATTAACACAGACACTTGCCATGTCTTTATCACCTTGTCATACAACGGTTAACTCCATTATTCCGGGTTGGATACAAGCAGACGATTACGACCAGATCGACCCGGAAGCCCATCCCATACCCTTTTCCGGACGAATGGGAAAACCGGAAGATATAACCCGTATCTGTCTGTTCCTTTGTCAGGAAGAAAATGATTTCATTAACGGTGAAAACATAACAATTGATGGCGGAACCACCAGGATATTCCATGACCACCATTGAAAAACAACAACTTTAAACGATTATTCTTTTAAAAGATTGTACCTTTGCCCCAACATAAAATTATATCATTATGAGACTGACACGCAAACAGACAATCTGCGATATTCCTATCCTGAAAATCAGGGATTATTTTGATCACATCAGACCCGCTCTGATATCTCCGGAGATGATAAGCGAACAATTCGACCTCAACAAAGAGAAAACGAAAGAGCTTATCGATGCCTTATTATCCGAAGGATATATCGAAGCTGCCAAGAAGAAAGGGAAGTATCAACTGACCATTAAAGGCCAAGCCCTTTGTGTAGCCCGGTATACAAATCCGCTCAACAAGGAAAAGGCCGATAAACAGTTTAAGGAATTCATGGAACGGGTCGAAGAGATCAACAGTAATGAGTTTTACCTGTATAGAGTCTCCAAAATCGTTTTATTCGGCAGTTATATTGATCCTGAAAAAACAGATTATTCAGACATCGACATTGCGTTTGAACTCTCCCGCAAGGCCAAAAGTCATGAGGAATTCATGGAAATGGATGAGCAAAGAATTAAGGAAGCAGAACTCGCCGGAAAATCTTTCCCTTCCTTCTTCGATCAAATCGGATACACGGAACGTGTCGTACTGCTCAAGATGAAGAATAAATGCCGGTATATCAGCCTCCATCGTATGTATGACGGAATATTGAATATTACGAAAACCAAACAAGTTTATCCCTAAAGAGTAGTCATAATCTGATATTCCTTTATATATTTGTTTTCTACAAACAAACAATATACATATATAAAGTTCGAAGATCATGAAAACAAAAACATTCATAGCACTTGCACTGATCATCAGTTCCATATCCTTTTGTAGTTGCGGAAGTTACATGACCGGCAAAAGTGCTATCATGAAGGTTGAAAAAGGGATGGCTAAAAAAGAAGTCGTCAGTCTGCTCGGTGAACCCGACTTTCGCCGGTTCGATGAACAAGTTGAAGAATGGGAATACAAGAAAACAAATCCGCTGACAGCGGAAACAACCATCATTATAGTCAACTTCATCAACGAAAGGGTGAGCAATATGAACTCATTCGACGGTGATAATTATCCGGTAAACCCTCCGGTCGCCATTTATCCTCCCGGTGATATCGATTACGGAAAACGTCCCCATCCATCCCGCCCGGATGACCACAGAAGACCATCCAGGGCTATAAACGAAAAAGACTTTCAGCAATTATACAACAAGGTCAAACAGAAACCGTTTAAAGACGACCAGCTGGAACTTCTTGAAATGGGGGTTACCAATAAAAATTTCACCTGTAAACAGTGCATACGCCTCATGTCCATCTACACTTTCGATGATGATAAACTGGAAGTATTGGAAATAGTGGCCCCTCATATCGTCGATTCCGAGAATTACGAAGACATCATCAAGTCGCTGAGCTTTCTTTCCAGCGAAGAAAAAGCGAATAAAATATTGCGTCGATCCCAGAAATGAACAAGTTCCATCAGTTACCTTTTCCGGTTACGCATTTTCATTTACCGGAAAAGTTTACTTATCCATTCCATTACACACCTCATCCTTTATGCGTAGCGGCAGCAGCCGAGGTACAAAAATATCTGCAAAACAAGGATGAATGGAAAAGTGATCTGGAGCAGGGGAAGATGTTCGGTGTCCTGATCGTACAAACCCAGACAGGAGAGACCGGCTATCTGGCCGCTTTTTCCGGTATTCTGGCGGGAAAAAATCTACATGATTATTTCGTCCCTCCCATTTACGACCTTCAACAACCGAACGGTTTCTTCCGGATCGAAGAAGATCAGATATCTGCTATCAACGCGCGCATCAAAAAGGCTCAGACGGATAAAAGCTATCTGGCAACCAAGACACTACTGTCAGAAACAATCGACCAGGCAGAAAAAGCAATCAGTACAGCCAAAGAAGAGCTGAAAGAGGCCCAACAAAAACGAGAAGAAAGGCGCAAGCATACCTCCGACGAAAACGAACTGGCAAACATGATACGTGAAAGCCAGTTTCAAAAGGCTGAATTAAAACGGCTAAAAAAACAATGGGATGAACGTATTTCCGCCATACGATCAGAAGCAGAGACATTAGACCAGGCGATAGAGCAGCTGAAAACAGAACGTAAAACCCGCTCAGCCGCTTTACAGCAGCAACTTTTCGAGCAGTTTCGGATACTTAATGGGAAAGGAGAGACGAAAGACTTATGTGAAATTTTCAAAGAGACTACACAACAGGTTCCTCCTGCCGGAGCCGGAGAATGTGCAGCACCCAAATTGCTACAATATGCCTACCTCCATTGCCTGAAACCTGTTGCTATGGCAGAGTTCTGGTGGGGTAATTCGCCTAAAAGAGAAATACGCCATCATGGATATTTCTATCCGGCTTGCAAAGGGAAATGCGAACCGATTTTAAAGCACATGCTGCAAGGATTGAATGTAGAAGAAAATCCGCTATTAAACGACTTGCATCGTGACACAGAACTTGAAATCCTGTTCGAAGATAACTGGCTGGTAGCAATTAACAAACCTGCCGGAATGTTATCTGTTCCGGGCAAAGCGGATATAGACTCTGTCTACCATCGACTAGAAGCACGTTATCCCGAAGCAACAGGACCTATGATAGTACACCGCCTGGATATGGCAACCTCCGGCATATTACTGGTTGCCAAAACAAAAGAAGTACATCAGAACTTACAGGCACAGTTCAAGAGCCGAATGGTAAAAAAGCGTTATGCCGCGTTGCTTGACGGAACAGTCATACCCAAAGAAGGCATTATCGACCTTCCCCTCTGCCTCGACCCTATGGATCGTCCCCGGCAGATTGTGAGTACGGAACATGGCAAACCAGCCATTACCCAATATAAGGTTCTTGCCCACAACGGAAATCGGACACGCATTGCTTTCTATCCGCTTACAGGACGGACGCACCAGTTGCGTGTACATGCTTCCCACCCACTAGGCCTCAATGCTCCTATTATCGGTGACGAATTATATGGCAAAGGAGCCGACCGCCTTTACCTGCATGCGGAGTTCCTTGAATTCCGGCATCCGGTATCAGGCCAAATCATCCGGATAGAGAAAAAGGCTGGATTTTAAATTCTAAAACAGGACAATCATGAAAGAAAAGCAACAACAAACAATGTATGAAGCTGCTTCCATAAGAGATTACGACGAACTAATCCAGCTATGGGAAGCATCTGTACGCAGCACTCATCATTTCCTGACGGAAGATGATATCCAATATTACAAACCTCTGATAAGAAACGAGTATTTCCGTGCAGTAGAACTCTACATTATAAGAGACAGAAAAACAGAACAAATCACCGCCTTTATGGGATTAAGCGACGAACTGATCGAAATGCTTTTTGTTCATCCTGCACAGCAAGGAAAAGGCTTGGGAAAAACATTGCTTGAATATGCCATACGGGAAAAGAAGATGCAGAAGGTAGATGAAAACGAGCAAAATACCCAAGCCCTGCATTTTTACCAGAACAGAGGATTCGAGGTCATAGCGCGGGATGCTATCGACGGACAGGGAAAAGCTTATCCAATCCTGCATATGCAGTTAAAACCGGTCCGCCTGAGAAAAGCTGAAGCAGGCGATCTTCCGGAACTTCACTCCGTCTTCGAGCAAAGTGTAAGAAATAATTGTAAAAAAGATTATACGCCCGAACAAATCGAAGCCTGGGTACAACGTGCCTCTCCTGAACGTTGGCAGGAATTATTCACAAGCGGCCTGCAATTTATCGTCGCAGAAGAAACAAAATCTTTCCGGATAACAGGATTCACTTCTTTTAATAGCCAAGGATATTTACACAGTATGTTCATACTACCCCAATTCTGTGGTAAAGGTATTGCCACCATGTTATTGGATTTTGCAGAAGATTTTGCACGAAACAATCATATACCCAACCTCTTTTCAGAAGTGAGTTTTACCGCCCGTCCTTTTTTCGAAAAACGAGGGTTCATCGTAGAACAGGAACAGCTTGTCAAAGTAAATAATGTTGAAATGGATAATTTCCGGATGCGGAAGTCCTTATATATATAATGTACGTATAAAGGATATCAAAAAAAGAGGTAAATCATTTCTGATTTACCTCTTTTTGTAGTCGGGATGAGAAGACTCGAACTTCCGACCTCCACGTCCCGAACGTGGCGCGCTAGCCAACTGTGCTACATCCCGTTTTTGATTACGGCTGCAAAGGTACAACTATTTTTGAATCCGCAAACACTTTCGATGTTTTTTTTCAAAAAAATATTGCATTCACCCCTTCAATTTCTTCAAATGCATTTTTTTCGACATTTTTTTCATGAAACATTTGGAATGTATCATATTTTCCCTACCTTTGCACCCGTTAAACAAAACAAACGGTACCATAGCTCAGTTGGTAGAGCAAAGGACTGAAAATCCTTGTGTCCCCGGTTCGATTCCTGGTGGTACCACTGAAAATCAAGCAGCTACTTTAAAAGTAGCTGCTTTTTTTATTTTCTGAGACGAAATACTTATTATTTATATTGTCTCTTTTAATTTGGCTAAATGAGGAGTGGCAATATCGTATTTTATCCCATAGGCTATTATATCTTCAATCATTTGCCGTACCTCTTTAGGAGAATGACTCACATGACCGTCAAACATAAGTTGTAAAGCCTCGTTGCCATATACCTTCCTGGTAATCGGAACACTTAGAAACAAAGGCAATTGATACAATTTATTTGCTTTCTCTTCCTTGGCATCATATCCACGCTTCAAGCAAATAGAAAAACCCTCACGAATGGCGCGAATAGTAGTTCGAATAGTAGCGGAGTCATTCACAAACCTGGCTGCACCGCCTGCACTCAATATTCCGGCAGTCAATCCCGCCGCCGCAGCGTAATGGGTAATTATCCAAAGTAATATCTGTCGGGACAGGACAGGTTTCAGATGTGCTTCGTCCAACGCCTGAACCATTTTCCGCACACGGGGAGTCATCTCTCCATCCACCTCCCCGATGGGAGTATGGGAATATTTCATACCCGAAATAACACAACGTATTTCGTTCGCCTCTCTTCCACCTCCTACCATGAATGGAAAGCCGAAGAAATACTGTTCAGGTTTCAGAAAACAGGCAATCTCATCAAAGCAATCCCAATTATTCTGAAAGAACATCACATGTGCTTTGCCGGCGGACACACCTAAAACCGGCAACACATCCGGTAGTTGTATCTTATTCGTTGCCACAATTATGTATTCAAAATCATTCCGTGCATCCAGTCCGTCAACCACATGAGGACGAAAGACTGTATCAACCGTATTCTTTATACCGCTCCTAAAATCCTGACAAATAATATGAATGCCTTGTTCATCTATCAATTGTTTCTGTTCCTTCCGGACAAGTAACGTAACATCGTGTCCGGCCTTTGCCAATTGCCAGCCATACGTACAACCTATTACTCCGGCACCATAAATCAATATCTTCATAATCTATTACTTTTAGTTTCCCGTTCTCCATTGATAAAAACAGAATTGAATAAAGAAAGATATTCCGAATAAGGATCACAAATAGAAAGATATTCCTTTGGAGTATACCCCATAAAGGTTTTGAAATCTTTTATCAGATGCGATTTATCACAATATCCCCAATCATAAGCCAACTGGTTCAAACGAATTTGCGAACCAGCATGTAAACAATGTAAAGCATTCCGGAAACGTGCTATTTGCAAAAACTCTTTCGGATTTAAACCTGTATATTCAGCAAATACCCGTTTGAATTGCTTATATCCGAGACAAGCAGACTGAGAAAGCTCCGTAATGTCCTGCTGTCCGTTATGAATAGACTGAACAACCGCATTCATTCTGGCAAACCGCTCGGAAGTAAAACCGTATAACTTTTTTAACAGATATTGTTCTATCAGATATACACATTGGTTATTATCCTCCGTTTCCATTATCCATTTCTCCAATTCAATCAAAGAAGCATCTCCCAATAACTCTACATCAACATTCTTATCCCGCAAATTATTCATAGGAATCCCTAATACAACCCGTGCTGCGACCGGCTGGAATACAACCATAACCAGATTGAGATTACCGGAATAAACAACATCAGTGTACGAAACAGATTGTCCACACAAACTGGAACGAGGCTGCATCTCCTGATGCAAAGTTGAATAGATTTTGTCACCCCGGTGGAACGCAAGCACAGCACAACCAGATGGCACATAACGCTGCGAACTTCGTTCCGCGTTATCAATCGCCAAAAACCAATACTGTTTCACGTATGGCCTTAACAGCTTGGACGGTTGTACTAGCCGAAATTTTTCCATTTTGCTTTATTCTGCCAGCAAAAATAATCCATCTTTACTGGAAAGCGGTGTAAAAAAAGGACTTTGTTATTGATTCAGACACACTTTCATTCCATATCAAACATATCCGGTTCTTCGCTTCTGCTCTTGCTTTTATCTTTTTTCTTGTTCATGTTGCCGAAGTTGTAAGTCAACGTGAAACCTACACGTCTTCCGCCACGCCAGTTCTCAGAGTCCTGCCAGAAACCGTCGCCGGCTGTAACGGTACGGAATTTACGGGAATCCAACAAGTCACGGGCATTAATGCTCAAGGTCAGTTTATCGCTCAGGAAAGATTTACGCAAGCCCAGGTCGACCGAGTAGTTCGGTTCGCGATGTCCCTGTGCCATCAACTGTTTGGAATTATAATTACCGGTCCCCTGCAAAGAGACACCCCAGGGAAGGCTTAAGTTGGCAATCATACGGACGTTCCAGGCAAAACTCTCATCCGTATCTCCGATAACCGGTGTTTCCACACCTTGCGGCAGATAACTGAAACCATCCAATTTAGAATAATAGAGGTTGACTGTCGTTGTCAAGTCGAGTATCTTGAATAATTTATCCTTCCCTACGATTTCCAAACCGCTGGCCTGAGATTTTGCCACATTCTCACTGGTGGTATACATTACGTTGTCTTCCGTATTCAGAAAACGGATACGCTGGATTACATCATCTGTCGAACGATAGTAACCGGATAAAGACAAAGTATGTCCCGATTCCCAACTTTTGATATAATTCAATTCAAATGAGTGAGAATACTCCGGTGTCAACTCCGGATTACCGAAAGAGATATTGGAAGCATCGGATATATTACGGAAAGAGTTCAATTGTCCTCCCCACGGACGACGCAGACGGCGGGTATAATTCACCTGCAACTCATTGTTTTTCGGTAAAGCATAAGAAATAAACGCACTCGGAAAAAGTTTAAAATAGTCTTTCTCAAACGTCTCGGAAGCTTTACCGTTAAACTCCTGGTCGAAATCAAGCGAACGGGTATCCACCCGCCAGTACTCACCGCGCAGACCGGCCTGGTAACTTAATTTATTCCATTTTCCGCCGTATGTCATGTAAAGAGCATGTACATCCTGATTATAAAGGAAACGGTTATAGAGCGACTCGTCCTGTCGGATATCTTCGGCTGTCGTTCCGGTATAGGTATCAACCGGACTGGCATTCCGCTGAAAAGTACCCTTATAGCCGGCTTCGATGCGGGCCATATCGGATATTTTATTGGTGTAGTCGGCCTGGACTTCCCAGGTCTTATCCTTTATATCATTCTCCTGAGTCTGATAAAGAGGATTAGCGGTTTGAGAAGGGTCTGTATAGACAGTCGATTGCCGGAAAATATTCATTCCGTCCCGTCTCCACTGGTTATTGCTGACCATCAGGTCGATGTTACTGTTTTCCGAGAACTTATGAACATAATTCAGTTCCAGATTATACATTTTCATATCCGAATCACCATTGGTTATACGATCGCTGGTGTAGATTGTATTCTTCTGACTGTCGATAGAGTTATAATGGATATTCTCACTATTGTCTCCACCGCCGGTCATACCGGTTACATTGAATGCCAGGTCATCGCTTTTAGTGATATGCCAGGTGACGCCAAAACGTCCGAACCAGTTATTATGCTGTCGTTTGGAGTCGTTGGTCTGGTCGAGAAAACTGTTGTCCGTCGTATTCAGACGACTGGTGATGCCTCCTCCTTTAAACTCACGGTTACGGTAATTCAGATTAGCATAAGCATCCACTTTACTACTGCTGTAATTGATGTTGCCACTTGCCTGATACCCTCCGTCCGTATCGGCTCCGACTTTCACGCTTCCGTAATAACCAGGTTTCCGGTCATCCTTCAATATAATATTGATAATACCGGCTGTACCCTCAGGGCTATATCTGGCAGAAGGGTTGGTAATAACTTCTACCTGCTTGATATCTCCGGCCGGCATCATATCCAGAATATCCGCCTGGTTATCAGCCGTTAGACCCGATGCTTTACCATTAATCCAAATCGTTACACTGGAGTTTCCTCGCAACGATACTGAGCCTTCATTATCAACCTCCACGGAAGGAATGTTGGATAACAAGTCGCTTGCCGAACCACCTTCGGCCGCAATATCCTGCGTCGCATCAAAGACTTTCCTGTCAATCTCGAACCGCATCTGAGGCCGTTTCGCCACCACTTCCACTTCTCCCAATTGATTGGCATCTTCTGCCAGTGTCAACTCTCCCAGACTCAAAATCTGGTTATCGCTGCTGATAGAAATATTTTTAGATACTTCTTCATAGCCGATATAAGAAAAAGTAACTACATATTCCCCTTTCTTCAATCCGCCGATCATATAATTTCCGTCACTCCCGGTAACGGAACCCTGCACTATCTTATCCGAACCTTTTGCCTTAACCTGCACTGTAACAAACTCCAACGGTCCACCCAGTTCGCCGTCCATTACAATACCTTTAATCTTTCCATCCGTTTCATTTGCAAACATGTCCGGAGCAAAACACAAAAGCATTCCGGCCAGCACAATACTCATCTTCTTCTTCATCATAGTCCAAATATCTATCTATTCCAATTTTTTGTCGCTTTGTTTGACTGGTTACTAACGGAATAGTTTATTCAGAACAATAAAAAAATAAGCAAATATACCTTAATAAAAAACACTTTCACTGGTTTGAAATTGATTATCATCACCAGTAGATATTCAGAAGCAAGCACACATTTAAAAACGAATATTTTTCAATCTACAATATAATATTTTATCTATTTTCATTTATTACCAATTGGTAAGTTCATCCGGAGGTTAAAGGCCTACCTTTGCGGGCGTTATTATTAAAAACCAATTGATATGCAGAGGGATAGCCTTGATTTCAAAAGCATGAGCGTAGGAAAACTATTTACCAAATTACTGGTTCCTACCATTATGGGGATGGCCGCATCGGCACTATTTACCGTTGTAGACGGTATTTTCGTCGGGAACGGGATTGGGAGTGATGCTATGGCAGCGGTCAATATATCCGCCCCTATTTTTATGATTATTACCGGAGTCGGATTGATGTTCGGCATGGGAGGCGGGATACTCACTTCCATCAACTTGTCGCAGGGTAAAAAGAAAGTTGCAAATATTAATTTTACCCAGTCGGTCATCGCATTGGTATTCATCAGCCTCGTTATGACGTTGTTGCTAACGATATTTCCGCATAAGATAGCCACCCTTTTCGGCTCCGATGAATACCTGATGGATATGGTGGTTGAATATTTATTCTGGTTTTCCATCAGCCTGCCATTTACGGTACTGGTGGTTGCCCTTCCGTTTTTTATCCGGCTGACGAATCCCAAGATATCCATGTGGGCAATGCTGGCTGCTACCGTTGTGAATATTATTCTCGACTATTTGTTTATTTTTGTTTTCAAATGGGGATTGTTCGGGGCAGCGATTGCAACAGATATAGGTGAGTTTGTTGGTGCCGCCATTATGATTATCTATCTGTTCCGGCATTCGATAGCCATACGGTTCGTGTGGTTGAAACTGAGTGTCAAGAGTTTGCTGTTGACGCTCCGGAATGTAGGTTATATGATTAAGCTCGGCTTTTCCGTATTCCTTAGTGAGATAACGATATCCGTTATGATTATTTCCGGCAACTATGTTTTTATGGATTATATGGGAGCCGACGGCGTAGCGGCTTACAGTGTCATTTGCTACCTGTTCCCAATCATATTCATGGTTTTCAACGCAACCGTACAGTCCGCACAGCCGATTATCAGTTATAACTACGGATGCGGACAGATGAAACGTTCGGATAACGCTTTACGTTTATCCATGCTTTTCACTTTGGCATTCGCATTCAGTATCATGCTCCTGTTTATATGTTTTACCCGAAGCATCGTTACTCTTTTCATTCCCGATACAGCCAGTGCGGCATGGGGATATGCAGTAGCCGGCTTACCGCTGTTTGCTACCGATTACCTGTTTTTCGGTATCAACATCATTATAATCGGTTATTATACCAGTATCGAACGGTTACGGCGTGCGATATCACTGACAGTTTTACGGGGAATATTGCCTGTCGTATTCTTTTTCACATTACCTTTACTACTGGATGTCAATGATATATGGCTGGCAGTAGCAGCAGGGGATATTACCACGACAGTTGTTATCGTCATTTTATTAATTGTTGATAAAGTACGCAAGAATGGATAAATTAATTGAAGAAATAGACTACCGGTGTAACCTAAGCGATACGGAAATGACATTGCTCCGGCAGACACTCCGTATCCTGCATTTCCCTAAAGGCAGTATTGTCATTGGGGAAGGCAAGACGGACGATTCCATCTATTTTCTGGACAAAGGTGTATGGAGAGCCTACATCGAAGAAGAAGGCGAACAGCAAACCCTTTGGTTTGCTATCCCCGGGGAGACCATATTCTCTTCCTGGGGATATTTCCGCGGACATCCTTCACGTTACACAATCTGTTCGTCGAGTGACAGTATTGCCATCGAAATGAGAAACAGCACAATACAAAAACTGTCGGAGTCTTCGCCGGCTTTTCTGAAATGGATACAAGGTCTTCTGATGGATATACTCGTTAATGAAGATGATGTTCTGGTCGATATATCCAGTCCGAAAGCGGAAAAGCGTTACCTGGCTTTCATCAAAAAGATGCCGGAGTTGTTTAATAGCGTTCCTTTGAAAGAGATAGCCGGATACATCGGTGTAACTCCCCAGTCACTCAGCCGCATCCGGGCCGGGCTGAACAAAAACAAATAGAAAAGAAAGTAACCTTAACAGCCAACGTTTTAACAGACATTAGCTGTTAAGGTTATTTCATATTATAAACAGATGCTTTCTATAGCGCGATTTTATTTATTCCAGATATAGCGATAATTAAATCTTCGGTTAGGAGCCGCATCGCCATCTACACACAATGATATAGGATCTTTCAAATTAGCAGGATTATCAGTCCATTTAAAATCAAAGACAAATGAATCGTCAATTAATCCTAAATCTGCACGAGGTATTGATAATTCCAATTGATTTCCATTCACCCGATATGACAATGTATTTACTTTCTTCCACTCTCCGGCTTGTTCATCATACCTCATCAATTCTGTCGACTGCGCATCAACAACCTTTTTATTTACTATAAAATCATAACCGTACCAGCCGGTCGAAGCATTATTATCCGCATCGATAAGTAATAACATCCAGTTCGGATCAGAAAATGGGGACAATTTATCCATCGTTTCCGCATAAAAGAATATGTTATCCTTATCTACTGCTACTTTCGATAAAACAATATCATTTCTACCAGAATTATTTACATAATGATTTCCGCCATATCCTTTATGGTCACGATGAGTTACATCTCCTTTGGTATCCCGATATTCAACCTTGACTTTATCCCATTCCTTAAATGTCCCGTCTATTCGGATTTTCTGGTATCCACTACTCTGTGGTATGGGACGAACTCCTTTATAACGACGAATATTCTGTGCCATCTGCATATAATAGTTATCCGTATAGCCACCTTTCATAGGTTGAATTGTACGATTAAATTCTGCATTATACTGATCTACAAAATAAAACGGATTTTTACGTCCCAAAAATTCTGTCGGGCCGGGTAATTCAGACCCGGGAGCTTTCCCTGAGTTATATTTTCCAGCAGTCCATTCATTCCAGTCATTCAAATACAGAAACTGAGGATCGTTTTTCAATGCTTCATCCCAGCGATCCTGAAAATAGATACCGTATGCTGTAGGATCATTTACAGTCTTCCCTAGCCAGGAGACATAAGTCGGTTCAGGCATATCATGGTCATTCAACTTCGGTTCCTTTTTATCACGAGTCCAGGATTTTCCAATTATGGAAATAGGATGTTGAGCCGGAGTAACTGCAGCTTGTTCATTTTCTCCTCGATAAGTTGCAACCAAATCCGACGGTGACATTTTACAGACTCGTTCGTCACCCAAATCGTAGCCAAAACTCCAGTTTCCTTCTGTTCCGACAAAACGTTCACCATCCCACTCATAGTATCCCCACCACATGGTTCTGAGCGTGAAAAAATCTTTCACATCCTGGGTATAATCCGTATAAAACTCATTTATGTAATCCGGATCATTATAGTGAGAATGTGAAGGGTCAGTCAATGCTTTGGGATCATAATGAGGATTCGGGTTCTTCACACCTCCACCATTAGCATCCATTGTCGGTTTTCCATTATACAACAGTAAAGGTTTATCTCCCCAGTAGAACCATAAATCCTTATATTTATTTTCTTTATATACTTTATCATATAAATCTTGTACAACAGAAATCACAGGTCCGTTGAAAGCCCAAAAACAAAATTGAGGGACTTTGTTACCTTCTGCTTTCATTTTTTGCATCGTTGTAAACAGAGTTTCCCACTCATCCCAATAACGGACTGCATTTGTTACATCCATAACTAATACATCCACACCGGCATCGGCCAGCATCGACATATCTTTACGAATCACATATTCATCACGACTAAGGAAATAACCCAATTCAGGTTCCCCCCAATGGTAAGAACCTTCTGTCCATGCCGGATGACTAGCATCCAGACGAGCTTCGGGAGCTTCTTCCAACACCTTACTTACATCAGCACGATAAGGAGCCTTCAAATTAGCCAAATTATCCGAATGCCACGTGATATAAAAAATACCAACCACACGACGCTTATCATTCTTGACATTTCCGACCTCTTCTTGTGTCGGCATAGTCCGTCCCAAAGCATCTGTTGCCACCCAGGTATCAGAATAAGTATCCCAACAAGAATCAGGCATATTCACATTCGAATGAACGGTATCCTTTTGATTTCCACATCCCGACAGGGCCATTATCCCTATCAGTCCAAAAGTCCATAATTGATTTATACAAAGACCTTTAACATGTTTCATAATCTATAAATTCAGAGTTTATAAAAATAAGACAAAACTGATTCAAAACGAATTATATATTTCTTTATTCTTTATAAATTTCTATTTGGTATACTCCCGATGGAAATTTATAAAGAGACACTTCCTCCTCGCTTCCAATAAGTGGATAATCAGCCTTATTAAAAGAACGTTTGTTTACATGTATCTTTTTACTATCAGGTAATGCTACAATGCCTGATGTATTAGGAGGTAATGTTATTATCCATACCAGACTATTTTCTTCTTGGGACCATTCGCTTGCCGTTCTCCCATAAGGTGTTTCTATCGAAGCTTTTGCCCAGGAAAGATAAGATGTCATTGTTGGTTCAAAGTGTATAACTTTAAAACCCGGGCCTGACACATCCGGTCGTATGCCTGCTATATCTTCATAAAACCAAGTGTCATAACCACCCTGCATGGGATGATTAAGTGAAGATCCTGCCAAACACATTTCCTTACTCTTCCCATTTACCGGAAGAATCTCCCAAAGAGATGTAGCATCAGCATCCGTCCACATATAAGCAAAACTATTCTCACCTGTTTTAGTAAACATATCCCATGCCATTTTACTATTGCCAAAACGTGATAATGCTTGCCCAATACGTCCTAGACCAAATATCCCCGTATGCATAAAACCATCATATTTTTCTTTCATATTCCTGACAATCGCATCAGAAACAGCTTTTTCATCTCCGGCAGGAACCAGTCCAAAATCAAGAGCCATTGCATCAGCAGTCTGACTCCCGAATGTTTTACTTTCTTTATCATAAAATTCGGCTACAAAAGCTGCTGCAATCTTATCCTTCAAACCACTGTAATATCCGGCATCATCACTCTTTCCTAACATAGCGGCCGTTTTAGCCAAAATTGAAGCATCAAGATAATGGAAAGCAGTAGAACTCAAAGCAACAGGACAATCAATCGCATTGTTCCCTTCCGGCGGACACCAGTCACCCAATCCGTAAGGTACAATATGTTTGGTTGAAAGCGTATCATTAAGCGTTAGACTCTCCACGTGATCCACCCATTGTTTCATTTCCTGATAATATTTATGTAAAGGCTCTTCATTGCCGAAATATAAATAAATGTACCAGGGTAATTGAACTACGGCCGTCCCCCAATCTGGAGAAGCAACCCCACAAAGACGTTTTCCCGGAGAAATCATATACGGGATTCCCGGCGCTTTATCTGCAAAATAAAATATTGTATTAAAAAGTTTTTGATGAAGTGTATTTTTCTCAAATGCGGAAGAAGTCGAACTGATATCTTCCATATATTTCATCCAAAAATTATTCAGGTCAAAATTATAATTCTCAAAAGGAGCTACGGTATGTGCATCTCCCAACCAACCACATCGTTCTCTGTGAGGACAATCCGTCGGCAAACCATGCGTATTATTGAGCATTGTCCTGACCGCTAACTCATGCAATTTATTAATTTGTTCATCAGAACATTCAAATTCACCTCTCTTATTGACATCCGTATGTACAACAATTGTCTTTATCCAATCCAATTCAGGCTCCGCTGCCATACCGGAAAGTTCTAAATAGCGATAGCCATGGTAGGTAAAACGAGGGTTCCAGACTTCCCGACCGTTTCCGGCACAAATATATTCATCTGTTTGTACAACACCTGTAGCAAAGACTCCGGTTGTATTATATTCGATTGAACCATCCTCACGAAGAAGTTCTCCCATCCGCATTTTCAAATGTGTTCCTTTTGGCTGATCTACCGTTATTTGTGGTACACCGGCAATATTACCCCCAAAGTCAAATATCCAATTTCCGGAAGAATCCTTCCATTTCTTTATCGCTCTGATTTCATTCTTCAAACGAATAGGTTCCATAACCTGAGGAAACAAATTCACCGGAATAACACCTTCTGCAACTACAGCATTTTTCCATCCATTCAGTTGAGTTCCAACTTCTGACCAACCTTTAATTTCCTTTGTAGCATCATACACCTCACCAGCATATATATTACCCTTTAACACAGGTCCGGAAGTCCACAGCCAGGATTCATCTGAAACAATCATTTCCTTAGAACCATCCTCATAAGTTATTTCCATTTGTAATCTAAAAAGAGGATCGCCATATTTAGCCCAAGGTCCCCAGACACTGTTTTGCCCGTACCAACCTTCACCAAGTATCACACCTAAACAATTTTCACCTTTCACTAACCCGGATGTGATATCAAATGTAGAATACAGGGCATACTGCTCATAATTCGTTTGTGCAGGGTCAAGGATTCGTTTTTTATCGACAAGTTCACCATTCAAATAAAGATCACTGCATCCTAAACCACAAAAATAGACAACAGCTCTTTGTAGTTTCGATTCTGCCTTCCCTGTATCAAATACTTTACGAAAATAAGGCATCGGACTATCTTTTTTCCAAACAGAAGTTATCCACTTAGCTTTCCAATCAGACGTATTTAACCCCAAAGAGAAAAAAGAAGGCTCACTCCAGACCGTTACTTGTCCTTTCCCATCCCAAATGCGCAAACGCCACCAATAGAGTGGCCCTCTTTCTAGTATTGCGATATCCGGACGTACATTCACTTGCTGTTCTGAAACAGTCTTTCCTGAATTCCAAATATAATTACCATCCTCCAAATCCTCTCGGGAAGAAGCAATCTCTATTTCCCAAGCAGACTGAATAAAGCCATTCTCCTCTGACTCGATTTTCCAACTAAAAACGGCTTCATCTATTCCTTCCGGGGTTACCAGACCACGACACTTCAAATCCACCACCTTCGCTTTACTCCCGACACAGTTATCAGTACATCTCGTAAACCCTAAAAGAAAAATGAAAAGCAATAATAAACAAAGACTCTTTGACTTCATACATTTCCTATTTAATCGTATCAGACGCAAATATCATATAATGATATATTTTAAAGACTTCTCCATATCTCATAGAAGAGGGTGATACTATAAATTTTTGAAACTCCTGTATACACCCTCTCTATCATTTATCGAAAAATCATTTAAATCGTATATTTCTGATATTTATTGTAACATCAGCATTTGTACCGAAATCACAACGCATATAATCACCTGAATTACCCCAGCCGACAGTAGCCATTCCGGCTGTATAGTCCTGTTCAAATGTTGTCCATTCTTCTGCTGCCGGAAACTCTATCGTTGTCGAATTAGCTTCAGATGGTCCGGAAAACGAAGTACACCAGAATATTTGTAACTTAACACTTTTAGTAGACTTATATCGGAATACCATGGTAGAACCTTTTTTTGCGGCAGCTAAGCCATTTGAATAAATATAAGGGTCCCCTCCTGTTGTTACAATCGTATATTCATTTGAATTCTCCGGATTAGAAGCAACCAATGTCATATCATTAATTGTAGCCTGGAAAGTTACATATTCCACATCGGGATAAACAACATCATCCGGATCAATAACCGGAGTAATCACATACTCTTTTTCTACAGACTTTCCACCATCCGCTTGATTCACTGCATAAACCGTCAATTTTGTTTCAGCGATAAAACCGGTAACAACATATACCCCTGTTTGAGTTGCATCAATAGTAACTTCCTGTTTCACATTATTTTTATCCAGATATGAAGCTATCAGGTCAACTCCCACAAATGTCTCATTTGTCCAGAAAATCTTTGCACCACCACTTGCCGGTTCCATTTCAACGGTTTCGATTACATAATCTTTTGCCTCCTCTATACCCTGAGGAACACCTTTCACCGTTACAGAAGATGAGGATTCTCCACCATATCCATAAGATGTCAAAACAAACTCATGTTCTTCCGTATCTGTAAATCCTCCAACAACAACCGATACGTTGTTATTAGCATCAGCACTATATTTACTAACCTTTTTATTCACATTTTCTCCTTGGGAATTTCTATAGGAAATCAATGTATAATAATAATTGGCATCTGTTGGATTCATCCAATTCAATGTGACGGAACCAATAAAAGGTATACACTCCACATTGCTGACAGGATCTATATGGCCCTTATTATTGTCATCATTGTCGCATGCATAAATAAAAAGCGAGATGAACATTACTAATAGAATATATTTCTTCATTGTATACTTTTTTTTAATTATATCTTCAATTACCATCCCGGATTCTGCCAGTTAGCACCCGTATGTTTCAACATCTTGGCTACTTCTGTCTGTTTAATCGGGTAGAGCAAATATTTCTCTGAATTTGTCCCACGCGATGCAAGTTTGATTCGATTGTATGTGAAAGTACCATCCTCCTCTTTTACAATTTTCATACCTGTCACAAAATCATCTGTTTCATTTAAAATTTTCCAACGACGAACATCAAAGAAACGATGTTCTTCGAAAGCTAATTCTACACGACGTTCATTTCTATAACGTTTTTCAAAAGAATCTTTCGACATGCCTGACGATAATGCCGGTATACCGGCACGAACCCTGATTTTATTAACAGCATCTCTGGCTGATAACGCCTCTGCCCCTACTTTGGATACCACTTGTCCATCCGGACCTACAGCCTGATAAGCAGCCTCTGCAAAATTCAAATATAATTCAGCCAAACGAAAAATACGCATAAGCCCATCTGCATCCTGCCCGATTCCGGATTTGAAATTATTGAATTTACGCATATAATATCCCGTACGAGTATAACGGATATCCGTCACCTTATCAGAGATACCACAATTTCCACCCACATATGTTTCTACAACATCTCCATTAGGTTGATCTAAATATCGAATAGCCCCATTATAATAAACCGACGCATAGAAACGAGGATCACGATTCGCATACGGATTTTTCGGATCATAAGAAGATGCCGTATTTAATATCGGCCGCAAATGCTCTGCATCCGAATAACCTAAAATGGGTTGAGTACCATCAATCATTTCATAACTATCTACCAACTCCTGCGAAGGTCCAGCTCCAGCTTTTTCCATACCATTTGTAATAGGAGTCCCGGCAAACTTCCAGACATTTGAACGCCAGGAGGTCGTTTCATAGATAGTTTCCCTATCCCATGAACGGCTTGGATCTGAACGAGTAATGAAATAATAGGCATATGCATTCTGAGCGATTGCAGGATCCGGAGCCTGACTATACAACTCAAAACCATGTTGCAAACAAAGATCTAAAGCCTCTTTGGTAATTTCTGTTGTTTTCTCCCATGTGTATTTACTGCTTCCGTTCTCATTCCATAAAGGACTTGCTGCATATAAAGCCGTCTGAGATTTCACAGCACAAGCAAAAGCACGTGTCAATTTTCCTCTTTCGTTATCATTTATTTGCCAACGAAAACCAATTGATTGTCCTTCGGACTCTACCGTAGCCAAAGCCTTATCACATTCTGAAATAATAAAATCTGCACATTCCTCAAAAGAGGCACGTTTATCTGTCGAGAAATCATGATTCGTCTCGTAAGGAGTTTCTATTAGAGGAACTCCCCCATAACGTTTTATCAATTGTAAATAATAAAACGCACGTGCAACACGAACCTCGGCAATCCAACCATTTTTTTCTACTTCATTAAAAGTATAAGTGGCCATTTCCGGATCATTTATACAAAGCAAAAAAGTATTACAACGACGAATACCTTCAAAATAATGCGACCAAGGATCCATATAACTGGCTGTTAAAGGATTATATTCAGGAGTCGTATATCCTTTATACCACTTGGATACCGGTCCGTCCTGATTGTCATTTGCATCATGGGCTTCATCACAAAAAGAAGCCAAAGGAGTATTCGTATTTTCATACGTAAATCCAACCTGAGGCATATATCCCAAGCAATTGGAGTAATAAGCAGATGTACGTTCATATCGATTAAAAATATCATTCAACGACACACGCCCATCGGAAGCTATATCCAAATCTGCACAGGAAGAACAACACAATGTAAAAGTAACAACTAATATATTTATCAGATTCTTCATAATATCTATATTTAAAATGTTAAGCTCACTCCAATATTATACACTCTATATGGTTGGAAAGTACCCATGTTAGCTATTTCCGGATCTATATGTTTTGAACGCATATTATCGATTGTAAACAAATTCTGTCCACTTAAAGAAAAACGGATTTTTTCTGCAAAAACCTTCTTTGAAGTATTCAATGGTAATGTATAAGCAACCTCCGCGTTCTTTAAGCGTAAATAAGATGCATCCATAATAAAGAAACTGTTTGGCTGATGGTTGGTAGATGCTTTCAACGATAAAGCCGGATAAGTTATTTCTTCTCCATTATTCCAACGTTCAGGAGTCCATGCTTTTAAATGAAGGTCTGTAAATACACCCTGATATTCCGATTCATATGCACCTACACCACTTATTGTTTTTGAATATTTACCAACGCCTTGAAATAAAAGATTAACTTCAAAACCCTTATATTTAAAACCTCCGGAGAAACTATAGTACTGCTGCGGTATAGAAGTGTTTAAAATCGGAGCTTTATCTTTTTCATCTATTATTTTATCACCGTTTAAATCCTGATAGATAAAATCACCGACACGAGGAGTTCCGAAAGCATAACTCAAACCGCTCTTTTCAAGTTCTTCCTGAAAATTAAACATGCCATTGCCATTGCTGTAATCAATCAAATATCCCCACTGTTGCCCATAACTAAATCCCTCTGTACGGTACGGATAAGCATACTCATTTGAATAAGGAGATTCATTAATATTAATAACCTTGTTTTTATTATAACTGAAAGCGCCGCCTACATAAAAAGACCAATCTTCATTAATCTTTTTGTCATACATTGCTTCAATTTCAAAACCATGATTTTCCATTTTACCCGTATTCGTTTTTGGATAGTTGGAAAGTACAGTTCCTTGATATTCCGGAACTAAACCGGCACTACTTACCAGCATATTATCGCACAAAGATTTATACCAGTCAAAAGAGATGGTCAATTCATTGAACAGCCCCAGATCAAAACCATAATTTTGCTTTTTCATCTTCTCCGCCATCAAATCCGGATTACCTTTTAATCCTTCATTACCACTTACATCAATATAATCCAGATATAAAAATCGTTCCCCACCCAGCTGATCATTTGCTGTAATACCATACGAGGCTCTTAATTTCAAATTACTTAACCAAGTCCAATTCTCCAAAAAAGCTTCATCCGAAACAACCCAGGCACCGGAAATAGCCGGAGTAGCAATATAACGGTTATCTGGGTGGAACTGTTCAGAACCGGAATATCCCAAATCCGCTTTTACAAAATAACGGTCTTTATAACCATACGTTGCTGTAAATCCTAAACTTTCACGTTTATATGGCAACATACCGGAACCAGAAGAGACCTCTTTCTCTTGTTGCAAATAAAAAATATACCCCATGGCGCTAATACTATGATCATCAAACCTACGTTTATAATCCACATTTGCATAAAGATTCAAATTGTAATAAAATGTAGAGCTTTTTCCGTAAGAAAGAGGAGTATTGTTGTCTGAACCTAATAATGAAAAATCCAACTTTGACAAGTCTTTTGAACGGACATAACGTTCAAAATTCTGAGTTGTAGTTGTTTGATTCACAGAATTAGTTTGATAAGCCATTGTCCCACTTACAGAAAGACCTTTAGTAAGAAAACTCATATCCAAAGTCAAACCAGCTTGAGCGTTTATATTGGCAACAAGAGCCTGAATATAACCAGAACGGTTCAGCATCCCGTAGACAGGAGTTTTCTCATTATCATGTGTTACAACTTGATTACCGTTACTTAGACCGTCTCCTGACGGAGTTAATGGACCATACATCGTGGGTGGCAGATTAAATATATGGTTATAAATAGTCTCATTACCATAACCTGCAGTCTTTTCTGTTTTAATATTACCGGACAACCGCATGAAACCACTTAAATAATCATTTATTTTCACATCAATATTCGAACGGAAATTAAACCAGCTATTTTTAGGAGTCGGATCATACTTCGAACCACTTTCATTAGCTGTTTTAAACGGCAATTGCTGGTGCATATAATTCACATTAGAAAAATAACGAACTCTCTCAGTTCCACCTTTTACATTTACACCTACTCTGGACATTAAAGTCAAAGGACGTATAAACATTTTATACCAGTTATTATTCGGATATAATTCATTACCTCCAGCTTGGAACAACTCGGTATCCGTCTTAGAAAACTGGGAATACCCCCCCAGACCATCATTATAGCCTGCCTGATTTCTCATTGTAACATAATCGGATGAATTAACAAATAAAGGTTCTTTTGTCATTTGCTGGAATGACTGGTCAAAATTCACCTCTACTTTTGTTTTTCCAATGTGTCCCTGCTTAGTCTTAATCGAAATTACCCCATTGGCTCCCTGAATGCCATAAATAGCCGTTGTAGCAGCATCCTTCAATATAGTTACCGACTCTATTTCTTTAGGAGTAATATATGTATAATTCGTATTAGGACAAATAATTCCATCCACAATCACTAGCGGTTCCCGTCCATTAATGGTAGAAAGCCCTCTGACCAATTGTGTTACCCCTGTTGACGAAGAACTCAATGCTCCACGGGATAATTCAGCATTTGTTTCTATCGTCGTCAACCCCGTAAACCGACCTGCAAAAGTTTTTGTCAGATTTGATTCAGGAGACTTATCCAAATCTGAACCTAAAACTCTGGAAACAGCTCCGGTTACCGCCCTTTTAGGTAACGACATATATCCCAAATCTATGACCTCATCCATTTTTTCAGCATCATATGACAACTGAATAGATTCCAATCCTTCGTGATTTACGACAGATACTTTTTTATCATCATAACCGATATATGAAACTGTAATATATTGGCTTCCATCCTTTATATCAATTTCATACGCACCATCAACTTTTGTCAGATATTCGCATTTTCCGTTTTCCGACTTCAAAAGAGCCCCGGAAATCGGCTTTCCAAACTCATCAATGACAAACCCTTTTAATTGAATAGAAGGATCTTGTGCCCAACCTAATATTCCCGGAGAACTCAAGCAAGCACAAATAGCCAATATGGATATTTTATTTTTTATGTAGCTCATAATTTAGATTCTTTTCAAGTTATACAGAATATTACCATCCCTGATTTTGCCAGGAGACTCCCGTTGTTGACTCCAAACGGGACACTTCGTCCAATGGTAATGGCAATAATAAATCTCTATTCTGATATCCACCACGTGGATTTGTAGATATATTATATCGTTGATAATTGAACGAGCCATCATTATTTTTTGTAATTCTCATTCCTGTCAACCACTGGCATGTAGCATTCAAATTACCTTCAGGCTTCTGCCAACGACGTAAATCAAAATACCGAACCTCTTCCCAAGCTAATTCAACGCGTCGTTCATTATGAACACGTAAAATCATTTCATCTTTCGACAAACCGGCTGGCAACGCAGGCATATTTACACGAGCCCTTATCTCATCCACGGCAGCTTTGGCTTCTGCCAAATGCCCTGATTCTGCTGCAGCTTCCGCATAATTCAGAATAATTTCTCCTAACCGGAAAAATTTCCAGTTTGAATTATTTATTTGATTTGTATTTGAAGCCTGGGGAGTAACTAATTTCCTATGATAATAACCAGTACGACTATGAGCTCTGTCAGACGGATCCAAACTCATTCCATGTCGGCCATTCACATAAGTTTCAACAGTAAATACTTCTCCATTATTCCAGATTAAAGAATCACCATTACATAAAACTGTTGCTGTCAAACGCGGATCACGATTTTCATACGGATTTTTAGGATCATATATTTTATTATCTGGATTATAATTCGGTTGCATATGCTTTTCGTCCAAATAAGGTTTAGCCAAATCCAGTATAGGCTGCCCATCTATTGTTTCGAAAGCATCAACCAGCTCCTGAGTAGGACATGTTCCACATTTATAAGTACCATCCATAGAACTTCCTATATAACCGACATGCCATACGAAAACACCTCCGGCACGATGTTGCCAAATTGTTTCTTTATCACGTGGTTCTGCTGAATAGTCTGCATTTTGACAAACCAACTGATGAAAAGCAGCAGCGTCATATGTTCCAAATGTCGAAGGATTAGTACATGTGGTAAATAATGCATACCCATTCTTTTTCAATTCCTCTACAGCCTGTTTATTCATCTGATATGCTTCTTCCCAATGATCTTCTCCTGCATTAAACAAAGGGCTGGCTGCAAACAACATCATTTTAGATTTAACAGCCCAAGCTAATGCTTTAGTTGCCCGCATTGCTTCATCTTCCGTTGTAATACGCCAGGGTAGTTCCGCACAATTGAGACCGGCATCACAGTCTTCTGCTATAAATCGGGCAACATCATACACGGCTTCTCGTTTCAATGTAGAAAAATCAGCATCAAACGCTATGGTTTTATCCACAATAGGAACTTTGCCAAACCATTTAACCAACTCTGAATAGAAAAAAGCACGCATAACGTGTGCCTCTGCGGTAAAACGGGCACGTTCTGCTTCACTATTTACAGCCGCAGTCCCTATATTTTCCAAAAACTGGTTGCACAAACGTATTTGTTGCCAATATCTGGACCAATAAGCATTATTAGCTGCACCATGTCCATCGTGCATATCTCTTATCGGATGGGAAGACGCTGATTCATTCGCATTATACATTGATTGAATACTTGTTCCCTGTACTTCTTCCGAAGACCACCCTTCATCACTACAAGCTGTCACTAAAGGATCAAAAAACCAATAAGCATATCCCTTTTGAGGAATATTATTATAACAAGCATTCAACAAAGCACCTACTTTATCCGGGTCTGCATATATTTCCTCCATAGTGAGCGTTCCATCAGGAGCTACATCCAGGACATCAGAACAAGAATTCAATGTTCCCAACAGAACAATTGAAGATATTAAGAAATATGTTAGTTTCATATAACTCTCCTTTCAATGATTAAAATGTCACATTAATACCAAAATTCATCATCTTAGTAATCGGATAATTAAGCTCTGCACTTTGCTCCGGGTCAATTGCATCAGTTTTCATGGCCTTCCATGTCAATAGATTATTCCCGTTTACATAAACTCGTGTACTATTAATTCCGACTTTTTTCAAAAGTTTTTTAGGCAATGTATACCCCAGTTCTATATTCTTCAAACGCAGGAAAGAACGATCCATAATAAAGAAATCATTTGCCTTCTGGCTAGTTCCGGGTGAGGATGCCAAGGCTGGATATTTAATTTCTTCACCATTAGCATAACGTTCAGCAGTCCAAGCCTGCAAATGATAATCACTGTAGAAACCAACCAAACCGAACTCTGTAGCTCCCCAACCAGTATATACACGGGATGCTTTAGCTATACCGGAAAACAAAAATGAAAAATCAAAATTCTTCCAGTTTACAGAACCAGAAAAGCCATAAGTAATACGAGGTATATCACTATACTTGATCGGAGCCTGGTCCTTCTCATCAATTACACCATCTTCATTTATATCCACATAAAGAAAATCACCCAAACGAGGAGTTCCTCCTACCTGATAAGTAGCCAAAGCGTTGTCCAGTTCTTCTTGTGTATTAATATATCCATTACCATTACTATAGTCTATTTTATATCCGAAACACTGTCCTATACTGTAACCTGTACTTCTGTAACGATATGCATAATCAGCCGTTTTTTGTGCTTCATCCATAAAACGTTGGGTATTCTTATTATACGCGAAATTTCCCTTTACAGTAAATGACCAATCATCGTTTAATCGCTTATTGTAAGTTGCCTCCAACTCATATCCATGATTATCAATACGTCCCATATTGACTTTTGGCAGATTACCAAGTGCTACTCCCTGAATTTCAGGTACTGTACCACGAGATATCAAAACTCCTTCACGTTTTTCCTTAAAATAATCAAAAGTTAAAGACAGTTCATTAAACAACTGTATGTCAACTCCATAATTCTGTTTATAAGCAATTTCCCAACTTAAATTGGTATTTCCTAATTTCCCTTGTGAAATGGCTTGCCCACGTCCTAAAGAAGGAATAACTCCACCACCACTCGTAATGTTACTTATATACAAGAAACGTGTACTACCTAATTTATCATTACCCACTTTACCATAAGAAGCACGTAACTTCAAATTAGAAATAGTCTTATTATCTTTCAGGAAACTTTCATTACTAGCCACCCAACCTGCGGAAAAAGCAGGAAAAAAACCAAAACGATGTCCTTTTGCAAATTGCTCGGAACCGTTATATCCAATATTTACTTCAGCCAGATAACGAGAATCATATCCATAAGTAGCACGCGCTGAAACACCTAACATATTATAAGGTAAATCTGCTGCATATTCCTGCCAATTATCACGTTGAACCAGAGCCATCCCTGTGACATCATGCACTCCAAATTTCCGGGCATAATTCAATGAATACTGCATATTCATATAATAGTTGGTCGACATAGACTTTGAGAGAGAAATAGCATTATTTTCATTCGTTCTCACTTTTGTATAATAAGATTGGTCTTCCGCCGTTCTGGCAACCGACACACCATAAGCATCATACGATCGGACTCCCTGTAAAGTAGTCACAGCTTTTGAGTCAAAAGAAATCATAAATTTATTACTAAGTCCTTTCGTTATGAAATCTAATCCCCAATCCACGATTAACGATGAATTCAAATTAGTATTCGTTTCCTGCTGATACCCTCTACGGTTTATTTCCCCATAAGTATTGCGGTCCTGACCAGACTGATTAACAACCTCACCAGCCGGAACAGATGTTCCATCTATCAACGTATAACCCTCTTGAGTCAGTGGTCCCGGATCTGTCGGAGGTGTTCCCCAAATATAAGCCCTCATATTTTCAATCATAGCAGCGACACTTCCTCCAAAAAGAGTTTTTGTTTGTGGAGTATTTACCTTTTCCAAGTAAGAAGCCAGATTCAAAGAAAGCTTTAAATTTGAAAGTACTTTATAATCCAGGTTTGCACGAAAATTATAACGATCCGATTTATAACTCGGATCATATCCCAGATCCTTCTCCGATTCCGTGCGGAATTGGCCTCCTTGCCCCAAATAAGCAACATTCATGAAATAGCTCAATTTTTCTGTTCCTCCACTCAAATTCACGTTAACACGAGTTTGAGGAGCCCATTTTAAAAAAAATTCACTATATACATCCCTATCCGGATAAAATACAGGATCTTTACCAGACCTATACATATCGATCATATAATCGGTGTAAGGTAAATCCGCTTCAGAATATCCATCATTGCGAAACGCCTGATTACGTAACTCTGCAAATTCCCAGGAGTGAATACGATCTGCCTGGGCAGTAAATTGCTGCAAACTATAATCCGCAGAAATACTTAATTCTGTTTTTCCTACCTCACCACGACGTGTGGTAATCATTATAACACCATTAGCACCACGAACGCCAAATACTGCAGTAGCAGATGCATCCTTTAATATAGATACGGAAGCAATTTCATTCGGGTCTAACGTAGAAATATTATCACGTGGCACACCATCTATTAAAATAAGAGGATTTGCTCCATTTGTCGTACTGGCCCCACGTAAATAAAATGTAACATCATCTCCACCCGGTTGTCCGGATGTCTGCAAAGCGGTTAATCCCGGTAGACGTCCAGCCAAAGCGGTTGACAAATTCGCAGCAGAACTTTGTTTCAGTTCTTTCGTCTGTATTGCAGCGACTGCTCCGGTTACAGACACTTTCTTTTGGGAACCGTATCCAACCACTACTACTTCTTCCAGTGTTTCTGTATCTTCAAGCAATGTAATAGATACAGATTTCTGGCTCCCTGCCTTTATTGTTTGTGTCACATATCCAATATAGGATACACGCAACACAGACTGTGGAGTGACTTTAATGGAAAATTTACCATCTGCATCGGTAACAGTTCCGTTTGTAACACTTTCCATAATATTTACACCAATCAACGGGAAACCGTCTTTATCCAAGACAATACCTGTTAATAGCGAAGTTTGTTGTTGAACTCCTGCCTTTTCGTTTTTTTCCGGTATAACATTAGATTTTTCCGAATACCCATAGAAAGGGGTTAACAACAATGAGGTGATCAGCAAAGCTGATTTGCCTCCTAATTTTGTTAATCTGACATTTTTCATAAAAGATTAGCTTATTGTACATTATAGTAAGCAAGCTTAATAACAAAGTATATACACAATTATTCACGTGCATTTGAGAGATTCACAAGTTCTCATTTTTGACAAAATCAAGAATACTCATTTCAGAAACAGTTCAACATCTTTACTTCAATTTTTACCCTAAAATTCTTATGAAAGGGTAAAAGATTCAACAATTTTCGTTTACATATCACAATAAAAGTTTGTATTATTATCATAATTAACCGAATTCTAGCCAAAGAATACTTCGGCAAAGACATAAAGATTTCACTACGGAGCAAAAACCATGTTTTTACTCCGTTCAAATGACGATTTAACAAAAAACAAATAGGATTTTTCAGGATAAAGAAGCTTATTTTTATCCTGTTTCTTTATATATAGGGATGGATGATTTACAAAGGATAGTCAAAATAGCACTTTTCAAAAGCACTAACCAAATACAAGATTTTATTATAGAATAATATAATTGACAAAAAGATTTGTCAATTATACAGGTTATAACCTGTATAATTGACAAAAAGATTTGTCAATTATACAGGTTATAACCTGCGTTTTTTCGGTTTCATTAATCTGTTTCATCTGTTCTACACGGTATATATTTTTACTAATATCAAAGGAACAAATTCTTTTTTTATTAAATATTAAAAAAATGATTTTTCAAGTTTCATTTTTGACAAATACATCTGATATAAATATTTCTTATTTCAAATGCATTCCCAATTTCTATTTTTCCAACAAATAAATCAATATATCTCCGGGAGAGATTAATAAAGTAGCTGTATACGATTCAGCAGAAACAAGACTTCCGTCTTTTAATACACGTTTCACGGAGGGATCTGCATAAAAGGTAAGCTCCATTGTATCCATCAGACTTCTGTTTACAATAGCAAGATATTTCTTACCTCCATTTTCCAGCAATGAAATAATGGCTCCATATCCATGTGTATCCAAAACCTTCACCTTTTCAGGAAGAGTGGTCAAACGTGTCGTACCTCTCGGTATAACACTTCCTGTATGTCTGACCGACAAAACTTTTGCCCCCAAAAAGATTCCGGCAATTGATCTGATCTCGGCATTCATATCTTTCACCAAATCATAAACTTCCGTTCGCTTACCATCCAAACCAATCGGTCCGTGTTGATAATCATAAAAAGAATCACCAGCCGGTGTCCAATAAGTAAAATACTGTAACCCTTGGGCTCCATAAACCAGATTACTATATAGTTGTAACCGTAAAGAAGCGCGTGTCGGAACAGGATATGGTCCATGTTTGGTAGCAAGAGCAAACGCCCAGAAATCCTTACCGATTTTTCTTGCTTCACCTGAGAAATCTTCCAGATTTTCATACCATTCAGCTTTCAAAACATTATCTCCAAGAACCGGATAATGGTCGAAAGAAAGAAATGGTAGAGGAACCTCTTTATTAAAACGGGTAATATAATCACGATAATTCTGAACACCCAAAAACCTCAAATGCTCCTCACCTCCTGTCGGAAATAAGTTCAGATAGCAAAATTTGCGATTATCTACAGCTTGTATTCTTTTAGCCCAATCACCTAGCGCTGTAAAATCTGCAACAACAGGCTCATCCCGTAAAAAATAACCTGCAACCGCCGGATGTTCCATAAATTTCCGAACAGTTTTTTCTGGTTCTTTACGTAACTCAGGACAAGCTATTATTAGCTGCACACCTACTTTATGTGCGGCGTCAAGCGCTTTTTCCACTTCTTCCAAACTTGAATACTCACTAAAGTTTATAGTAAATCCTGCCTCTTTCAGTTCCTTGAAACGCTCAACGGTCGCTTCATTTGCCCTTATGCCATACCAGGCTACTATGGGTATCTGTGCCGATAAATCCAATCTTTCCTGTGCTTGTCCTATTCTTGTAAACAGTAACAATAAAAAGATCATTCCCAATACGAAATAATGTTTCATAAAATATTTTTTACTAATTATCCTTCTCATTTCAAACTAAGATCCAACCTTTTTCCTGCATAAACTGGTAAAATCATCAGGGTAAGACGATGGTCAGCCACCGAACAATTAATTTTTTTACCATTAAAACGGACTTCAGCTTTTTTCACATGTGCAGGAAGAGGTATGCTTATTTTACCCTCACCGGCAACATACATCTGATAGCGGGACATATCATTATCTACAGGCGAAAATGTTAAATCCACGGGGGTATCTGCAAATTTATAATGAATTCCGTCAAGAGTAATTTCATTACACTGCTGTCCTGAAAATGCAATCAGCTGTTGACCGTCTAAACGAAAGCCTAAAGATAAACGTCCTACATATGATACCTCATGCCCGTTAATTTTTGCCTGTTTCAATTCTATCCGATCTGATGGAAGAGGATTTTCAAGCAATACTTTTTCATCATCTTCCTGATTTCTTGAGAAACCTCCAAACCAACTTTCAGCATGTGTACGATAATGTGCTACTACCATGGTTGTTGAATTCGGGAAAGAAGAAACAAAATATTCACCAGTCCTTGAAAGATACGACGGATTATCATTTACCACAAACTTTCCGGTAGAAGGATAAGCATTACAAGCATTTAGTATTTCAAACAAAGTACGGGTTTCATACCCCAGGCTTGCCGATTGGTCATCACGTGGACGGAAACCACAATAACAAGCAATTCCTCCATCAGGATATTTAAGCATTGTCCCAACCACTTTCTTGTCTGAATAAGCTATAATCTCCGCATTAGAAACGGGAGTTACCGGATAAATCCGGTCCACAATAAAATCTGTCAGGATTGACTGATCCGGAACATCAGACAAACTCCCGGAAAAATCAATCATTTTCCCGGATGCAATTTCCCCCATATAACAATCATGGTTATACTGAGCTCCAAACAGTTTCTGCCACTGCCTGGTACAATTTTCCCCACTTTTATCGATCAGAGGCGGAGTACTGAACCAGACAACCTTTCCACCAGCTTTAACAAAACGTTCCATCATATCCAGTAATCCTTTTTCCGGTAACGGCTCAAACATAACAACCAATGTTCCGTACTTTTTTTCTGCGACCTGGATATGTCCGTCCGATTGTACAGTTCCCATTTCAAGCAATTTATCAGTTGTCAGATAATTTGCATATCCATATTGCGTCATCCAACTTCCAAAACGCGGTTCCACAGCAACCAAATTCATCGGATAAAGAATCAACACTTCAGTATCGCGGTGCACATTTCCTGTCATTAAGCGGATTGGCTCACTCGGACTGGCACCATACGCATAATTTATAGCCATTTTACGTTTCAGAGCTTTATCCGGCATTCCCCAAGCTGCTGCATAGGCATTCGGATATTTATTGATAACACCTATGGATGCAGCCATTGCCGCCCCGTAATAATTACGGTCACTCCAACCACCTTCAGCAAAATCATTACCGGTCGGTTGCAGATATTCACTCCATTTAAAATAATCATAACAAGCAGCAGACGCCTGATGTACCGTATTACCCCAGATAAAATTGGATGTATATTCATATTTATAACGATTGCCATATAGTTTCTCACAATTCCAATAGTCTATCGTAGGACTCTGTGCCCATGATGCATGCGCCGACGTACTCAATTCATGCCCAAACAGCTTTTCACCATAATCTTTCGCATTTTTGAATAAGTTGACTACATCATCATTCAACATTCGATAATAACGGTCACGTAATAAAAATGTACGATGTATTGCATCCGGTGTTTCTCCCAAAACATATTGAATATTGACAACTGCATCAGTTGTAGGACGGAACATCGGAGCTCCGTACGCAAAATAGAGCATGTAGCGATCATCAAATTTCTGGTTATACTTCTCTTCATAGCGACATGCCATATTTTTAGTCAGATAACGTTCTGCAAACTGACCTTCTTCGTGATGTCCAAAATAAAACCAATCTTGTTGAATATGCATTTCATCAGAATACAGGGAAGTCAGATTTACTTTTTTATCATGGTACTTCTTTAACAAGTTACTCAAGAAAGCCGGAGCTTCCGGATCAAAGTAATCCATTTCCTGAGTTTCATATTCTAACATAACCATAACCCGATCAAAACCTGCACATTGGATTCCATCACCATAGATACGTAAGCGCTTCATCGGAATTGTTCCCTGATCAGATCCATTGATAGAATCAATCTCCTCATATTTCACATTTTCCAATAAAACAATATCATCCGGATTTACAGATCGCATAGATGTAGATACCACCTTTTCTTTAAAAGCATAAGCCTTTACACCTTTAAGTTTTACCGGAGTTTGTCCCTTATTATTCGTCCAAAACAACTGCTGCCACATCTGCAAGCTGAATTGTCCTGTACGGGGATTCCTCAATCCGACTTTATAAGCAAGCCAACGACCGCTGTTACCCGTTTGATTTTTATATGCCAAACCCAATTCAAGCGGACTAAGCAGGCTCAAACAAAGTCCCATATCCTGTTTAGAGACAAAATCGCTGACAACTTTTATTTTATCAACATATTCATCCATATCAGGAGTCAAATTTCGTTCCGTATTTTTATCTGTACGATATTGACGGAAAAATTCATCAAACGCAATAATTAGTTCTTTCGATCCATAACTCTTTCCTCGTTTACAAACATCACGAAGACTTTCCAAACGAGAATCATACCCCAACGAATTATCTATTTTTTTATCAGGATCTGTTAAATCGTTTAGTTGTTGATCACTTGTCAGAATAATTGTTTGTGCCTCAACAGAACTGGTTATCAAGGTAATTCCCACAAACAAATTTAAAATCCATTTTACAATTGTGCTTCTCATAATTTAAAAATTTAATTAATTTGAATATTACACAACAAAAATAGGACTCCTTTACTGCTAACAATTCACAAATCTGACATTTATGCCTACAATATTGACACATGAATATTACAACAAATGTTATTCATATTTTGGAAAAAGTTCGGTATGATCCGGAAATAATAGGATACTGGGTAAGTTTTTTACTAAATGGACATAAAAAAAGCCACCCTGTAACAGGATGGCTTATTTTTTCTATCTTGGGGTGAACGATGGGACTCGAACCCACGACCCTCGGAACCACAATCCGATGCTCTAACCAACTGAGCTACGCTCACCATTTCAGTCTCGTTGAGTATTTCTCTTTAAGACGGTGCAAAGATAGATGTTTTTTCTGATTCCGCAAGCGTTTTCAAAGAAAATTATACAAATATTTTACTTGTAAATCGCTTTCTTCCCGGCTAACAGCGTGTTACGCATCAAAGAAATGATTGTCATAGGACCAACACCTCCCGGAACCGGTGTAATATAAGAACATTTAGGAGCGACTTCGTCGAACTTTACATCACCGGTCAGCTTATAACCGCTCTTGGTTACACTACTCGGCATACGGGTAGTGCCAACGTCAACTATTACGGCACCTTCTTTCACCATATCGGCTTTCAGGAATTCAGGAACACCCAAAGCAACAATGATGATGTCAGCGTTCAGGCACATTTCTTTCAGATTCTTTGAACGGCTGTGACAAACAGTTACCGTGCAGTTTCCCGGATAATTTTTCTGCATCATCAGGGTTGCCATCGGTTTACCGACAATATTGCTGCGTCCCAGGACTACGCAATGTTTGCCGCTTGTTTCGATTTCATAACGTTTCAGCAATTCCAGAATACCGGCCGGAGTGGCAGAAACAAAACAAGGAAGACCGATCGACATACGTCCCACGTTGATCGGATGGAATCCGTCAACATCTTTACGGTAATCGATCGCCTCAATAATCTTTTGCTCTGAAATATGTTTCGGAAGCGGAAGCTGCACAATGAAACCGTCTACATCCGGATCGTTGTTCAGTTCGTCTACCCGGCGAAGCAACTCTTCTTCGGTCACATCGTCCTCATAGCGAATCAGCGTCGATTTGAAACCGATTTCTTCACAAGTTTTTACTTTACTGGCCACGTAGGTTTCACTTCCTCCATCATGACCTACCAGAATAGCTGCCAAGTGGGGAATCTTACCTCCTGCAGCTTTGATCTGGGCGACTTCTTCCGCCATCTCTTTCTTCATCTGAGCAGAGACGGCTTTTCCGTCCAGTAATTGATAATGATTGTCTTCCATAATATATCTCTTTAGTTTTTATCTTCTAAACGATGGGAATTTCTTACTTCCCGGTTTGGCAGCGGTAAGCATGCGCATCATCTTACGGGTTTCATCAAACTGCTTGATTAGTTTGTTTACCTCCTGGATAGTCGTTCCGCTACCTTTGGCGATACGCTGACGGCGTGAACCGTTCAGGATAGCCGGATTAACACGTTCGTCCGGCGTCATGGAATAGATAATCGCTTCGATGCTCTTGAAGGCATTATCGTCGATATCGATATCTTTCAAGGCTTTACCAACACCCGGAATCATAGAAGCAAGTTCTTTCAGGTTACCCATCTTCTTGATCTGCTGGATTTGGGAAATGAAGTCGTTGAAGTCGAACTGGTTCTTAGCAATCTTCTTCTGCAAACGTTTTGCTTCTTCTTCATCGTATTGTTCCTGGGCACGTTCTACCAAAGAAACGATATCACCCATACCGAGGATACGGTCAGCCATACGTTCCGGGTGGAAAGTATCCAGTGCATCCATCTTCTCACCGGTTCCGACAAACTTGATCGGTTTATCGACTACCGTACGGATAGAAAGGGCGGCACCACCACGGGTATCACCATCCAGCTTAGTCAGAACTACGCCGTCGAAGTCAAGACGTTCGTTAAATTCTTTGGCTGTGTTCACCGCATCCTGTCCGGTCATAGAGTCGACAACGAACAATGTTTCGTCCGGTTGGATAGCACTTTTGATAGCGGCAATCTCTTTCATCATCTGCTCGTCGATCGCAAGACGACCCGCCGTATCGACAATCACTACATCGTTACCCTTGGCACGGGCTTCGCGGATAGCGTTCATCGCAATCTCTACCGGATTCTTGTTTTCCAGCTCCATATAAACAGGAACACCGACCTGCTCACCGACAACACGCAACTGTTCGATAGCCGCCGGACGGTAAACGTCGCAGGCAGCCAGCAACGGCTTCTTGTTTCTTTTGGTTTTCAACATATTGGCCAGCTTTCCGGAGAAAGTGGTCTTACCGGAACCCTGTAAACCCGACATCAGGATAATAGCCGGATTTCCACTCAGGTTAATATCGATAGCCGTTCCTCCCATCAGGCTGGCAAGTTCGTCGTGAACGATCTTAACCATCAACTGGCTGGGTTTAACGGAAGTAAGTACATTTTGTCCTAACGCTTTTTCTTTTACCGTATCGGTAAATGACTTGGCTACTTTATAGTTTACGTCGGCATCAAGAAGGGCTTTGCGCACATCTTTCAGTGTTTCAGCCACATTAATCTCGGTGATCTTGCCTTCACCTTTCAGCAGTTTAAACGATCTGTCTAACCTTTCGCTTAAATTTTCAAACATATTCGTATGTGTATTTATTTTTTTCTTTCTAATTTCTAACGTAATAGGGTGCAAAGGTAAGAAAAAGGATGTAAACCTCTAAATCTTTTTATTCTGCCAAGCTGCTTTTTTCAAATAAATTACACTTGCCAGCAGCAGTCCGGTGTAATAAACAACTTCGGTCAGAAAACAAATAGCAACCGGAAGATGTAAACGCATCCCTGCCACATAGATAAACAATGTATAAAAGACAAGTGTCACCAACTCCATCGCAAAGGCAGAACGGGTATTTCCCGTACCTGTCACACCATTAAATACGATATTAGCGACAGCCGCTATCAGCAAGGCTCCGGCAATCACATAAAGCGAAGGTATCGAAGCATGTATCAAAGAGGCGTCATTCGTATAAACCGACAAGATAGCCGATGGGAAAATACAAGTGATAAAAACACATACAGCCACAATACCCAATGAGATATAAGAAAGCCGCCGGATAATCGGGATAACCTGGTCGGTATGCCCCGCACCAATGCTATTACTGACAAAAGAGTTGGTTGCCGTGGATAAAGAATTAACCGGAATCAACAGAACGATATACACACTGCGCACAATATTGGCAATCGCCAACTCCCGTTGCCCCAGATGCTCCACGGCTACAAAAAGCATGAAATAAGTGCTCAACGATATAAAATACTGTAACATGGTAAATATAGAAATACTTAACACCCGTTTCAGCAGCCTGATGTCGAACGACCGGAATTGATTCAATGCATATTTCTTTATATCCACCGTCAGACGGGTATAAACCAAAAAGAAAACAATCGACCCCCCCTCTGCTATCACCGAAGCGATAGCCGCCCCTTTGATACCCATTTCAGGAAAACCACCTTTCCCGAATATCAACAGGTAGTCGAGCAGCACATTCGTCAATGCCATCACAACAGCGTTCAAGGTCAATACCTTTGTCCGGGTTATACCGATAAACAGCGCCCGGAACATCACATTAACGAAAGAGAAAAAGAATCCGAACACACGCCAGTCGAGGAACTCTTCCGTTGCTCCCAAAATCGTATCGGAAGAAATCATGAACCGCATAATATCTTTAGCAAAGAGACGGGAGAAAGAAAACATCACAGCCGCCAGTGCCAACAGAAAAAACACTCCCTGTATCATGACCGGTCCTACATCACTGTACCGCCGTTCACCGTTTCTGCGGGCCATCACAATCTGAGACCCCGTACTGAATCCGAAAGCAATCGTAAACACACAAATATAATAGAGCCCACCCATCGCGGAGGCTCCCAATTCAACTTCCCCTACCCTTCCCAGGAAAGCCGTGTCGGTCACATTAATAATGTTCTGCGCCAACAAACTCAGAAAAATAGGATAACTTACATTCCAGATTTGTTTGTTCGTATACATATTCTACTCTTATTATTTTCTAAATGGGGAAACACAAGACCATAAAAAAAGCCCGCCGGCAACCGGCGAGCTTCTTTATTGTTGTTTAAAAACATTCTAAATGCTGCTACCGATGCTCTATATCAGTCTATTTGTTGCTGTATCGGGAAACACAACAGCCGGTTTAAATGTTTTGGCTTCTTCAAAATCCATCATGGCATACGACATGATAATGATGATATCGCCAGGCTGTGCCTTGCGGGCTGCTGCACCGTTCAGACAAATCACGCCTGAACCGCGTTCGCCTTTAATGATATACGTTTCAAAACGTTCACCGTTATTGTTGTTCACAATAGCCACCTTCTCATTGGCAATCAGGTTGGCGGCATCCAGCAAATCTTCATCGATAGTGATACTACCGATATAATTCAGATTAGCTTCCGTTACCGTCACCCGGTGAATCTTTGATTTAACTACCTCTATAAACATCGTTTTCTGTATAATTTGATTACCATTAAATGTCCCTCAAACGAAAGTAGGGTCTTTTGCATTTAAAATAAGGGACTTTTGTTTTCAAAATAAGGGACTTTTAAACTCAAAAGTCCTGACTTTTTTCGAAAAGGCAATCACCTTATTTATCAGCTACTTATACTTTATATTATCAATCAGGCGAACTTCACCGCAATAGACCGTGATACAGCCGACTGCATAATCGGTATCCGACCAGTTTTTGATCGACTCCATGGTGTTTCCGTCTACGATTTCATAATATTCCACCCGCATAACAGGGTCGGCATTAATCGTATTCACAACATAATCAATAACCTCCTGTACGCTTTTTCCGGCTGCAAAGTTAGTACTTTCTTTTAACGTACGTGCTATTAACGGTGCTTTTTGACGTTGTTCCGGTGTTAAACGAACGTTACGACTGCTTAAAGCCAACCCGTCGTCCTCACGCAAAATCGGGCAGGCGTTAATCTTTACAGGGATATTCAACTGTTTTACCATGGCACGGATGACAGCGATCTGCTGGAAGTCTTTTTCTCCGAAGTAGGCATTATCCGGCTCTACGGCATAAAACAGCTTGCTGACAATCTGGGCCACCCCGTTAAAATGTCCCGGACGGCGCGCCCCTTCCATCACGGCCGAGACTGTTCCGAAATCAAATGTGCGGGTATCCGGTTCAGGATACATCTCCGCCTCTGTCGGAGCAAAAACATAATCACAACCGGCCGGTTCCAATAATGCACAGTCCTTATCCAACGTGCGAGGATAAGTCGCCAAATCATTTTTGTCGTTAAACTGGGTCGGATTTACGAAAACGCTGACAACGCACACATCGTTTTCTTCCACGCAACGCTTAACCAGGCTCAGGTGTCCGTTGTGTAATGCTCCCATGGTGGGAACAAAGCCTATTTGCTTGTTATGCTGCCTTTCTTCGGCAAGATAACGCTTCAATTCTTGAATGCTGTTTACTATTTTCATCTTTTTAGATGCTTATTGACGGTGCAAAGCAAATAAATAATTACGGTAAATGAAAGAAATTTATTATCTTTGTGCCGTCTTTATAAAACTAGTTTACAGAATGGATGCAAAAAAAATCTTGTTTATAGCTCAAGAAATAACACCCTACCTTCCCGAATCTGAGATTGCAACAATATGCAGGAATCTGCCGCAAGGCATTCAGGAGCGTGGTCGCGAAATCAGAACTTTCATGCCTAAATTCGGAAATATCAACGAGCGACGCAATCAGTTGCACGAAGTGATCCGCCTGTCAGGTATGAACCTTATCATTGATGATACGGATCATCCGCTAATCATTAAGGTAGCATCCATTCAGGCCGCACGCATGCAGGTGTACTTCATTGATAATGAAGACTTCTTCCAGCGTAAACATACTGTCAGCGATGAAGAGGGAAACGAATACGAAGATAACGACGACCGTTCTATTTTCTATGTACGTGGAGTACTGGAAACAGTGAAGAAACTTCGCTGGATACCAGATGTGATCCACTGCCACGGATGGATATCTGCACTGACTGCATTATACATAAAAAGAATGTATGCAGACGATCCATGTCTTAAAAATGCAAAAATAGTCTATTCTATTTATAATGATGATTTTAAAACACCGTTAAGAAAAGAACTGGCTCAGAAGCTGAAAACAGACGGAGCCAAAGACAGCGACCTGAAAGGTATTAAGGCTGATACCAGCTTTGTCGGCTTGACGAAACTGGCTATCGATATGGCTGACGGTGTGATACAAGGTAGTGAAACGATCAACCAGGATGTACTGGACTATATTGCAACCAAGAAAGATACTCCGTTCCTTCCTTATCAGTCGCCGGAAACTTATATGGATGCATTCAACGAATTTTACGATGTCGTATTAGATTCTAAATAAGTGAGAGAAAATGATGAAGATCAAGCCTTTATTAATTGGCCTGGGCTTAGGAGTAACAATCCTGAGTGGGTGTAGTGATGATTTGAATCTGGTTGGCTCGACAATTCAGCCTGACGGAGACAAAATGCCCGTATATGTAGATACTTTCCAGATGCAAGCGACAACTTTGCTGATGGATTCGGTATATGCAAGAACTACTAATGGACTTCTCGGGGAGTTCTATGATCCGTTATATGGTAACGTGAAATCTGATTACATCTGCCAGTTTTACTGTCCGGATGACTTCAAGTTTAAGCATGAACCTATTAATGGACAGATTGACTCTATCGATTTTAAAATCATGTATCAGAACGGTGCCTGGGTAGGTGATTCTTTAGCACCTATGCGTGCCCAGATATATTTGGTAGACAAAGAACTGGAAAGAGATTTTTATACGAACTTCGATCCGTTGGAGTATTGTGACATGCAGAATTCATTGGGCATGCAAACATATACTGCATATGATAATTCTGTGCCTGACAGCATTCGTAATGCCATTGATTCTAATGGTGATCGCACTTATATTCCGACCGTTACAATCCGGATGCCTAAGGAGTTCGGTCAGAAGTTCTACGATGAATCAATCAAAAATCCAAGTACTTTCAGCAGCCAGGAGAACTTTAATAAATTCTTCCCCGGATTGTATATAACAAATACATATGGTAGCGGTAATATTCTGCAAATTACCTATTCAACTTTCTCGATCTACTATAAGTACAATTTGAAAGGCAGCCAGGGTCAGGATTCCACCGCATATTCCAATGAAACGTTCAATGTAACCAAAGAAGTATTGCAATTGAACCGTTTCAAAAATACAGATTTGACTTCGTTGTTAGAGGAAAATGATTCAATTGCTTATTTGAAAACACCGGCAGGTGTATATACACAATTAACAATTCCTGCCCAGGATATAGTTGAAAGAATCGGAGACCGTGTTATCAACAATATACCTCTGACAATAAAAGCACTGCCGCAGGAAAACTGGCAATGGGCTCTTTCTGCTCCTTCAAATTTACTGTTGCTGCCTAAAGATTCCTTGGCTACTTTCTTTGTGAATAATAAGATAGAAGATAAAAAAACATCATTCCTTGCTAGTTACAGTACTAGTAGTCGATCTTATTCGTATGATAATATCTCCAATCTGATGCAGGAACATATAAAGAATAATCCTGACAAGGATATGGTATTGCTTTTGGTTCCGGTTGAACGTCTTACAGGTCAATCAAACAGCTACTACGGACAATCCCAAACATACACTACGGCAATAAATAATTATTTACTTCCTTCCGGAGTCAAGTTGCTCAAAACAAAAGAAGCGACAAAAATTGTCATAACAACAACGGAATATAAGTAATAATTTTAAATTCATAAAAAAGCGGATAATCAAAAAAAATTATCCGCTTTTTTTTATGAAAGGCTATTATATTATTTCTTCTTTGCAGCCTTCTTTTTCAACTTATCGACTTCTTTCTGAAGTGTCTCAATCTCAATACCCTGATTCTTAATTGTAGTCAATAATGAATTTAATTCTTCATTATCCACATCAATTGGGTACAAAGCATTCACACGACTAATAAAATCTCCCAGGATATTCATATAGTTTGTAAATGCATCATAAGGAGAATCATAGATACCACGATTCAACCAAATCCCCGTATTCTTTGTAGTCATGAAACGGAAATTATTACTTGCCTGCAAATAATCCCAGTCTTGCTTGATACGACGGTCATCACACAAATGAACACGTTCTGCCACACTATAAAGCTTATTGAATGCTTCACGCTGCATCACATTACCCAACCAACAACTGATATCTCTTTCTTCATCTATCCACGACATCGGATAAGGGACATCAACCTGATCCACTGATTTCAATTTAGTCACAATATCTGTCGGTGTAGAGAACGTAATACCTCTTTCTTTTGCACAAGCAGGCAATGCTTTGATAAAACTCAAGATATTAGAAGATAACGGTTGGGCAATTCCCAAAGCCCCAAGTTCCATAAATATATTGATAACCTGCTCTTCTTCAGGAAATGCAGCAATCCAATCCATATACTTATCAGCAAACAATGGATACTCACTCCAACTTGAATTAGAAAAACGCAAACTAATATCATCCGACAATTTGAAATCACGAAGCAACAACTTCAGATTCGGGTTATATGCACAATGATATAAATAATGAGCGCTCTTCCAACCTAAAACATGCTTAGCACCTTCCGTCAACATACCTTTAAATCCCATGCTGGCAACCAAAGCACCGATTTCATTCGAATAGATCAAGCTTGAATTACGGAACACTTTCGGAGTTTGTCCGAATACCTGTTTGATCTTTTTCTTCATACGGTCTACCTCTTCCCGGAAACACTCTTCATTAGCCAATGAAGACAAACCGTGCGAATAAGGTTCACACAAGAACTCACAGCAACCGGTATCATTCAACTGATGCAACAGTTCGATCACTCTGGGGGCATATACCTCCAATTGCTCCATGGCCACACCAGAGATTGAAAATGCAACTTTAAATGCCCCACCATTCTCTTTTGCCATTTCAAGCAATGTTGTCAGAGCAGGAATATACGAACGTGCTGCAATATCACTGATACTGCGTTCATTTTCATAATCATCATAGTAGTAATGATCGGTACCTATATCAAAGCAGCGATAACGTTTCAGATGAATGATTTGATGTATTTCAAAATAAAGACAGATTGTTTTCATATCTAGTTATTGTTTTATTATTTACCGTAATTCTTTAAAACTTCCTCATAAAGTGCTCGGATTCGCAAACCGACTTTTTCCCACGTAATACCGTCAACCTCCTTCTTTCCTTCTTCCTGAAGGTATTTGAAAAGAGATTCATTCGTACAAAGAGAATAAATAGCATCGGCCATTGCATTGATATCCCAATAATCTGTTTTAATCACTTTATCAAGAATTTCACCGCATCCGGACTGCTTTGAGATAATAGAAGGTGTTCCGCACTGCATCGCTTCCAACGGAGCAATACCGAATGGCTCGGAAACGGAAGGCATCACGAACACATCACTGTTTTTATATGCTTCATACACCTGGCGGCCACGTTGAAAACCCGGAAAATGGAAACGATCGGCAATACCGCGCTCAGCGGCCAAATTGATCATGGCATTCAACATATCACCCGAACCCGCCATTACGAAACGGATATTGCGTGAGCGTTTCAATACCAAAGCTGCCGCTTCTACAAAATATTCCGGTCCTTTCTGCATCGTGATACGTCCAAGGAACGTAACCACTTTTTCTTTCGGATGCTCCGGACGAGGTATATCCAGCAACTCCTGCGAAAGCGGATAAACGGCATTGTGCATAGCAAAACATTTACGGGGATCCTGATGATATTCGCGGATAACCGTCTGACGAGTCAGTTCCGATACACACATGATACAATCAGCATGATCCATACCGTTCTTCTCCATCGCATACACGGTTGGATTCACCTTTCCACGTGAACGGTCAAAATCAGTCGCATGAACATGGATACATAATGGTTTTCCACTTACCAGCTTCGCATGCACACCTGCCGGATAAGTCAGCCAGTCGTGCGCATGAATGATATCGAACTGCTGTTGCCGAGCTATAACTCCGGCTATAATAGAAAAATTATTGATCTCATCATGAAGATTCCCCGGATATCCCCCGGCAAATTCCATACATCCCAAATCATTGACATGCATATGAGAAAAGTCGGCATAAATATGATCGCGAAAAGCATAATACTGCTCCGGCGTCATATAATGAGGCAACCGCGACTTGACATAGTTATAATCGACATCACGCCACACAATCGGCACCTGGTTCATACCGATGATATTCAAAAAACCTTCTTCTTCCCCGGTCGGCTTCGGAAGACAGAAAGTCGTTTCTACATCTCCCTGCAAACTCAATCCTTTTGTAATCCCATAGGATGCTACAGCAAGACCACCATATATTTTGGGAGGAAATTCCCATCCAAACATTAATACTTTCATATTGGCTCCTCCTATTAATAATTGTATTTACTCAATAAATATAACACTCGCAATATTTCTGCCACATTCATAGCAAAAGAAACAGCACCGCGTCCTTTGAAAGGAGGATTTCCATCAAACAGTTCAGAAATAGATCCGATACAGTGAGAAGACATCTCATCTTCATAACCGATCAAATAGCGTTCAATAAAACCCAAGGCACTCATTTTATAAATACGAAGATAAGCTTCGAAATAAAAACCTGCCAACCATGGCCATGCAGTACCTTGATGATAGGCATAATCGCGCTGAATCTGAGGCCCTACATAATTCGGATTATAACCTCCGCTCTTCGGGCTCAACGAACGAAGACCTTTTGGCGTAAGTAATTCTTTCGTTACAATATCAAGTACTCCTTTTTTCTGGCTGGCATTCAAAGGAGAATAATCCAAAGCTACGGCAAATATCATATTAGGACGGACACTCCAGTCCATCATATTTCCATCTACATAATCTAACAAATAACCGTACTCGTTCAAAAATGTTTCGAGAAACGACTTACCGCTTCTTTCAGCCAAAACAGATAATTCAGTACTTAATTGTTCATTTCCTGCCTCACCCAGCAATTCGCCTACAAAACATAGGGCATTATACCACAAAGTATTAATTTCTACAACAAAACCAGTCCGAGGTATTACCGGTCGCCCATTAGCTGTAGAGTTCATCCATGTAACAGCCTTCTCTGTTCCGCGAGTATACAACAAACCGTTGTCAAGTAAAGACAGATTAGGATGTTTATTACTGCAAATAAATGCCATGATATCCTCCAACAATACACCATATTTCTCACGACATGCATCGCGTGACACCATCTTAGCATACTGCTGGATACACCACACAGCCCAAAGTAAAATATCGGGATGATCCATTTCATAAACCCGTAGGTGGCTCGGTTCATTATTCATGAAAGCATACAAAGCTTTACGGGCTGTTTCCATCACAAGCTCAAATTTGGACTTTTCGTTGATAGCCAGCGTCAGTCCCGGCAAGGATATAAACATGTCGCGGGCACGGCACTTAAACCAGGGATAACCGGCCAGAATATAAAACTCGTCGCCCTGCTTATTCAAAAATTGATGAGCAGCATTGATCAGACAATGTTTAAATGTATCACGCGGAGTACGCTCTTCCATTTCTTCTTCAAACGTCTTTTTCAACGCACGTGTACCCGTCTCGGAAACACCTCCGGAGAAAACAATGCTTTCACCTTTTTTGATATCTACTTCAAAATACCCGGGAACATAAAGGTCTTCATTGAAATCATACCCTCTCTCCTGTTCTTTCGGATATTCGATACCACGATACCAGTCCGGTTGAAAATGGAACTCATTCTTTTTATTTAACTGCATGTACAATTCGGGATATCCCGGATACATACATGTCTTAATACCGTTTGTGACAACCTGATACTCACGACTAGCCTGTGAATTCTCATGGGTATATTCACGTACACTACGAAAAGCTAAAAACGGACGCAAACGCAAGGTTGTAGCAGAATGCGCATCCAACAATGTATACCGAATCAAAATCCGGTTTTCATGATGAACAAAAAGCTTTTCTTTTTTCAAAACAACTCCACCTACTCTGTAGATTGTTGTCGGTACTTTCTCACATTCAAATTCACGGATGTATTTATGCCCGTTCGGACTATAGTTATCACCCTGATACTTATGGAGACCTAAATTAAATTCAGCCCCATGCTGTATAACCGTTTCATCCAACGATGATAGCAACACATGGTTTTCATCATCTAGTTCTGGCACCGGAATGACAAGTAATCCATGATACTTTCGCGTATTACAATCCGCGATAGTTGTACAGTGATAGGCTCCCGAACGATTCGTACGAAGAATCTCCCTTGGTAGAGACTCCTCCAGGTTTGTCATAAGAGTCTTGTCAAATTTAAGATAACTCATAATTTTATATTTGGTTTTAAGTTTATGCTTATATAATGAAAATGATATGATATACAGACCAAATGTATCACTTAAAAACAAAAAAAACAAATCAGCTTTCATATTTATTTAGAAACTAACTTTTTTTACAACGCCAAAACGTTTGATAAATAACTCCTTAGAAAATTAGAAGCTTCCGTTCATGTGTTGTCAAACACATGAACAGTTGTTAAAAACTCAAAACAAGCTACTTTATGAATATCTTAGACTACCCCCCAAAAACAGATCTGCATACTTTTTGAAAAAAATACACACAGTAAGAAGAAAACAAAAAACCTCTGCAGAAAGTTATAAAAACACAAGCGGGAAACAATAGTATACCAATTGCTGGCAAATACCGATACAGACAGACTTTATTGCCGATGCAATAAGGATTTGTTGCCGATCCAACTGTTTGTTGATAGCTATCGGTAAGCTTGCTTACATCTGTCGGTATAATTGTCGATAATTATCGGCTATTATGCTTATAACTATCGGCAAACAATTGGATCGGCAACACAATTAAGAAATATAGAGGGAATTTATTCTGTAGCACAGCTATTTTTTCCATCTTTGTGCCGGAAATAAACAGGCTGTTTCCGGCAATATATGGACTATAATAATATATAATGTATAAGAGATATGACACAAACAACTCATAATCCGTTTTTCTTTAGTTATAACACCCCTTTCGAAACCCCTCCTTTCAACGAGATAAAAAACGAACATTTCGAACCGGCTTTCGATGAGGGAATAAAGCGACTCGATAGTGAAGTGCAGGCCATTGCCAACGATACACAGCCGGCAACCTTCGAAAATACAATCATCGCTCTGGAACGTAGCGGTAAACTGCTGAACAAAGTCAGTTCAGCCTTCTTCAATATATTGAATGCGGAAGCCGACGACGAAATGATGGAGATCTCACAAAGAATCTCCCCCAAGTTGTCGGAAAGCTCTAATAATATCTTTCTGAATGAAAAGCTATTTGCACGTGTCAAGAACGTATATGAACAAAAAGACAGGCTCAACCTTTCTACAGAAGATACCAAGCTGCTGGAAGAAACATTTGAATCGTTCTCCGTTCGTGGTGTCAACCTGAATCCGGAAGACAAAGAGAAATACCGCAAATTAAGCACAGACCTGAGCGTACTATCTCTGAGATTCGACCAGAATGCATTGAAGGACAAAAACAGGTACGAACTGCTTCTTACCGATGAGAAAGATTTGTCGGGCCTTCCCGAAAGTATTTGTGAAGCCGCAGCTCTCCGTGCCAAAGAAAAAGGGAAAAAGGGTTGGTTATTTAACCTGACTGCACCGAGTTATATCCCATTCATGCGATATGCCGATTCACGCAAATTGCGTGAAACAATGTACCGGGAATACATGAGCGTAGGGAACAAGGGAGACGAATATGACAATAAAGAGATCATCCGCCAGATCATCAATATTCGCCTGGAGATAGCCCGGTTGATGGGTTACAACACCTATGCAGAATATTCGCTTAAGCATACGATGGCTAAAAATCCGGCTACTGTTTATAACCTGCTGAATCAATTGCTCGATGCCTATAAACCGGTCGCCATCAACGAATATAATGCAGTACAAGGGTTTGCCATGGGGATGGAAAAAGAAAATATCACCGTCATGCCCTGGGACTGGAGTTATTATTCAGAAAAACTGAAAGATATTCGTTTTAATGTAAACGATGAAATGACACGTCCCTACTTTGAACTGAACAATGTCAAAAACGGTGTGTTCGGACTTGCCACACAGCTATACGGCATCACATTCAAAGAGAACAAGGAAATACCGGTTTATCATCCGGAAGTAGACGCTTATGAAGTATACGACGCCGATGGCAAATTCCTCTCCATCCTGTACACTGATTTTCATCCGCGCGACGGAAAACAATCGGGAGCCTGGATGAACAGTATCAAAGAGCAGTATCACGAAGCCGACGGAAGCGACAGTCGCCCGCAGATTATCATCGTTATGAATTTCACACGTCCAACGGAGACTAAACCGTCTTTACTGACTTTTGACGAAGTAAATACGCTTCTGCATGAATTCGGACATGCCTTGCACGGAATGTTTGCCGAAGGAAAGTACGCCAGCCTGTCCGGTACAAATGTGTATCGCGACTTTGTCGAACTGCCTTCACAACTCATGGAAAACTGGCTGACGGAAAAGGAATTTCTCGACCAGATCGCCGTACATTATGAAACAGGCGAAAAAATCCCGCAGGAACTGATCCGGAAGCTAGTCGATGCATCCAACTTTAACACCGGCTATTTCTGCTGCCGCCAGTTAAGTTTCGGCATGCTCGATATGGCATGGCATACACAGACCGAACCGTTTGAGGGAGATGTCATCGCCTTTGAAAAACAGGCCTGGGCACGGACCGTTATCGTACCGGAAGTTGCGGGCACATTCATGAGCAGTAGCTTCGGACATATCTTTTCCGGAGGCTATGCCGCCGGATATTACGGATACAAATGGGCGGAAGTATTGGATGCTGATGCATTTTCTGTCTTCAAAGCTACAGGCATATTCAACAGGGAAACAGCTAGCTCGTTCCGTGAAAATGTCCTTTCAAAAGGAGGAACCGAAGACCCGGCAATCCTGTATAAACGCTTCCGCGGACAGGAGCCGACCATTGACGCCCTGCTCATAAGAAACGGTATCAAACAGGCTGAACCGAAAGCAAATAGCAATTGATATAAAAAATAGCTAAACATACAATAGTTAAATCAATTATATTTACCTTTGCCAGCTAAAGTAATAAGTACAAAATCAGGTAAACAATGTGCGAAAAAACAGAGAAACAATATGAATTAGATAAACGTTATCTGCGGATGGCTGCCGTTTGGGCTGAAAATTCATATTGCAAACGACGTCAGGTCGGTGCACTGATAGTTAAGGACCAGATGATCATTTCCGATGGATACAACGGGACACCTGCCGGTTTTGAGAATGTCTGTGAAGATGAAAACAATGTGACCAAGCCCTATGTGTTACATGCCGAAGCGAATGCAATAACAAAAGTGGCGGCATCTTCAAACAGCAGCAAAGGAGCGACGATCTATGTGACTTCGGCCCCTTGCATCGAATGTGCCAAGCTGATCATCCAATCGGGCATTAAGCGTGTTGTATATTCAGAAAAGTACCGGATGGAAGACGGATGCAATTTATTGCAACGCGCCGGTATTAGTATAGATTATATTGATATAAACGAATAAATATACGTTTTTATGGACAAAAACAGAAGGTTGACCATCTGGTTACCTGTTATCATCGCAGCAAGTATTGCTCTCGGAATTTTTATCGGGAACAATTATCTTTCTCTTACACAACATGGCAAGCGCCGTATGTTCTCCAGCGGGAATAAAATAAATGCCATACTCGATATTATCGACGAACAATATGTCGATACCGTTAATATGGCAAAGCTGGTGGAAGGCACCATACCTAAAATATTCAGTGAACTGGATCCGCACTCCGTTTACATTTCTGCCGAAGACGCGACAATAGTGAATGAAGACCTCGAAGGGTCGTTCAGCGGTATCGGTGTATCATTCAATATGCAGACAGACACGATCCTGGTAATCAGTGTTATCTCCGGAGGTCCGGCTGAAAAAGCCGGTTTATTGCCATTCGACCGTATCATTACAATCAACGACTCGATCTATTCAGGAAATAACACCAGCCAGGCAAAAATTATGCGTACGCTGCGCGGAGCAAAGAACAGTACGGTTAAACTGGGAGTAAAACGCGGAGGTGAACCGGAACTGCTTTATTTCGATGTTACACGCGGTGATGTTCCGGTCAACTCAGTAGATGTTTCCTACGAGGTTAGTAAAGGCATTGGTTATATCAAAGTCAGCAAGTTCGGCCGGACAACTTATAACGAGTTCATTACAGCTATCGCCAAATTGAAAGAAGCAGGATGTAGTTCTTTCGTTATCGACCTGCGTGGAAATACAGGAGGTTATATGGATGCCGCCATCAATATGGTCAACGAATTTATGCCGGAAGGAAGACTGATCGTTTACACGGAAGGTAAGGCCTTCCCCCGTAACGATGTCTATACAAACGGAACCGGCACTTGCAAAGAGGCTCCGATCGTTGTCCTGACAGATGAATTCTCGGCTTCTGCCAGCGAGATTTTCTCCGGAGCGATCCAGGATAACGACCGTGGATTGATCATCGGACGCCGTACGTATGGAAAAGGATTGGTTCAGTCACCGATCAAACTGAGCGACGGTTCTGAAATCCGCCTGACAATCGCCCGTTATTATACTCCTTCCGGAAGAAGTATCCAAAAAGATTATGAAATGGGTAATTCCACCGATTATGATCAGGATATATACAACCGATTCATCCATGGTGAATTCGATTCAGCCGACAGTATCAAGAATACGCATACGGAAAAATATAACACCATGATGGGACGTACGGTCTATGGTGGTGGCGGTATCATGCCGGATATATTTATTCCACGCGATACAAGCGGAATTACAACGTATTTCACAAGTATCGTCAACAGTGGCACGCTTTATCTGTATGCACTTGAATATTCAGACCAGAATCGTGAAAAATTATCTTCGTTCACGACTTATCAGGATCTGTACAAGTATCTGCAATCGCAGCCATTGCTATATGACTTCACGAACTTTGCCGCAACCAAAGGGATCAAGAAACGCCCGAACCTGATCAATATATCAGGAAAGCTGATCGAAAGCCAGTTGCAGGCATATATCGTACGTAACTTTTTCGACGAAGCCGGATTCTATCCGATCTTCCTGAAAGACGATCCTACGTTATTACGTGCTATCCAGATCATAAACGAAGGTAAATCCGTTCCTACATTAGAGAAAAAAGATGCAGACAAAGGAATTGCAGGAATCCAAGCAACAACTCCGAAAATACATAGCCTCGCTAAAGAAATCGTACAAGAAGACTACATTGCTTGATCTTTCCGAAGAAATAATGAAGCGGCTGGAAGAGACTGAACTCTTCCGGCAGGCTTCCTGTATCGCTTTATACAACGCGATACCCGGCGAAGTCCAAACGGCCGGTTTCCTTGAAAAATGGTTTGAAAAAAAACAACTTCTCCTACCGTTGATTGTAGGAGATGATCTCCGCCTGTTACCCTATAACGGTACTGACAGCCTTAAACCGGGCATCTTCGGCATTATGGAACCTATCGAACAGAAAACAACTGTCGATGAATCGGAAATAGACCTGATCATTGTTCCGGGTGTAGCTTTCGACCGGCAACTGAACCGCATGGGACGCGGTAAAGGATATTACGACAGACTGTTATCCACATTGCAAGCACCCAAAATCGGTATATGTTTCGATTTTCAGCTACAAGACACAGTCCCTACCGAATCTTTCGATAAGAAAATGGATATGATCATTACGGAAAAAGAGATTGTCAACGGATAATAATATCGTGTATAACGGTTGCCCCGGCATATTCATTCAGACTCTTCACCAACCGTTCACGGCATAAAGTCAGCTCACTTCTCAAGACAGCAGAAGTCAACGATACATATAATATATGATCGCGTACATATATATTACGGGTATATTGCATAACCATCGGTCCGAGCACTTCTTTCCAGGCACGTTCCACACGAATTTCCAAAATCTTTTCATAAAGTTCCGTATTATCTTCAAAGAAATCTCTCAGGACTTCACCGATCGCTTGTGTATTCTTTCGCTTCATGGCTGATCCTCCATCGGTTGAACTTCACCCTGTTCTACTCTGAACAAAGCATAATCATGATTCATTGCCTGCAGGATTTCATCCAGGTATTTCCGGTTGGTATCGGTAATAAATATCTGCCCGAAACTATCTCCACTGACCAGCTTGATGATCTCAGCCACTCGTGCCGCATCCAGTTTATCAAATATATCATCCAAAAGCAAAATAGGAGTTGTCTGTCCTTTCCGGGTCAGAAAAGCAAACTGAGCCAACTTCAGTGCTATCAGATAAGTTTTATTTTGTCCTTGCGAACCGGCCCTGCGGATTAATTGTTCATTCAATGTCATTTCCAGTTCATCTTTATGAACACCGTTGGAAGTATATCCCAGAATACGGTCACGCTCCCTGTTGGCAGCCAGCGACTCAGCCAGATTCCGGTCTGCCAGTTGGGATATATACCCCAATCCGACCTGTTCGGTAGAACGGCAGATAGTTTGATAGTATTCGTTAAAAATAGGAATAAAACTTTCCACCAGCAGCTGGCGCTTCTCGAACACCATCCGCCCATACATATCCAATTGCATTTCCAGCACTTCATACAGAGATGTATCTGTATTTTGATTCTTCAAAAGAATATTCCGCTGGAGCAAAGCCTTGTTATATTGTATCAAGGCATGCAGATATTGTTTGTCCTGTTGCGAAATGATCAGATCCAGAAAGCGGCGGCGTTCGTCACTCCCCCCCCGGATCAGATCTGAATCCGCCGGCGACACCATAACCAAAGGCAGGAGTCCGATGTGTTCGGACAACTTATCATATTCCTTTTTATTCCGTTTGAACTGTTTCCGCTGGCGACGGCGGATAGCACAGAATATATCCTCGTTTCTCCCCTCGTAATCATATTCACCCTGGATAACGCACATATCCTGATCATTATTTATAATCTGACTATCAGGAGTATTGATATGACTCTTGCAAAACGAAAGATAGTGGATCACATCCAGCAGGTTCGTCTTCCCCATCCCATTATTTCCAAAGAAACAATTCATTTTCGGAGAGAAAGCGACTTCCGCCTGAAGAATATTTTTATAATTGAGAATAGAAAGCTTTTTGAGTATCATCTGTACCTTATTAATCGTACAAAATTAAAAAATATACTTCTAAGTATAGATTATATCAGTAAAAAAAACTACTTTTGCGCTTTGAATTGCCATTGGCATAAATCAGTAGATAAAAATAATAAATAACTATAACACATTATGGCTACTAAGGAAAAAAACACCAACACGGAGTTAGAAGTAGAAGAAATTGTTTCAAGATCAGAGCAGTTCATTGAAAACAATTCAAAAAAGATCATTTACGGAATTATAGCTATCGCACTCGTTGTTGGAGCTGTTTTAGGAATTAAACACGGTTATTTGATTCCTCAGGAAAAGAAAGCAGCCGCTGCTATATTTAAAGGAGAACAGTATTTCGCTAAAGATTCTTTCAATCTGGCTTTAAACGGTAATGGCGCTGACTTTGACGGATTCGAAGGTATCATCGACCAATATGGAAGTACTGCTTCCGGTAACCTGGCAAAGGCTTATGCAGGTATCTGTTATTTCAAGATGGGAGAAACTGAAAAAGCTCTTGACAAACTGAAATCATTCAGTGGAGACGACAATATGATTTCTCCGGCTATCATCGGCCTGATCGGTGACTGCTATGTAAATATGGGTAATGTAAAAGAAGGTATCAGCTATTTCGAAAAAGCTGCTAAGAAAGCAGACAACGAAGTGATCAGCCCGGTTTATCTGAAAAAAGCAGGTATTGCCTACGAAAACCAGAAACAATATAGCGATGCAGTTAAAGCATACACTACGATCAAAGAAAAATATTTCAACTCAATGGAAGCTGCCGATATCGACAAATATATCGCTCGCGCTTCTGCTGCAAAATAATATTATCATTATGATATGAACTATATAAAAGGATGTCCATCAAAAAAGGCATCCTTTTATTTTAAATAGAAAGTTATGGCTACAGCTTATCAAAATTTATCAGACTACGACTTCAACAGTGTTCCTGACGGTTCAGAAATGACGTTCGGTATTGTAGTCGCAGAGTGGAATAAGCACATCACCGAGAAATTATTGGAAGGTGCCTGCAACACTCTGGAAAAACATGGTGTAAAACCGGAAAATATCTATGTGAAACGTGTACCGGGTAGTTTCGAACTGACATTTGGTGCAAAACGCATGGCTGAAACAAAAGACGTAAACGCTGTGATCGTTCTTGGCTGTGTTGTCAGAGGCGATACTCCACATTTTGATTATGTTTGTTCAGGCGTTACACAAGGAGTTACCGAACTAAACCTGATGTATGATATCCCATTCATTTTCGGTCTATTAACTACCGACAACATGCAGCAATCGGAAGATCGCGCAGGCGGTAAGTACGGAAACAAAGGGGATGAAGCAGCAGTGACCGCATTAAAAATGGTTCATTTTTCTGACTAAACGCTTGCAGGTTTCAAAAATAATCGTACCTTTGCACTGCAATTGAAAATAATAGGGGCAGTTACCAGAGTGGCCAAATGGGGCTGACTGTAACTCAGCTGTCTTTCGACTTCGGTGGTTCGAATCCATCACTGCCCACTACTATTTCAAAAGCAATAAAAATTGCGGAAGTAGCTCAGTTGATAGAGCATTAGCCTTCCAAGCTGAGGGTCGCGGGTTTGAGCCCCGTCTTCCGCTCTCTGAAAAAAGGATAATCGAAAGGTTATCCTTTTTTTGTATACCAAAAGTCCCGACTTTCACAAGCCGGGACCTTACCTGATTACTAAATCAAAAACTATGAAAAAATAAAGTTGATCAACCTCTCCAAATGAATAAAAAGAAAAAACATAAATTTAATCATAGGCTACGAGTATTCTAGAAAAAGTAGTCCGACAAACGTCTTCATCAGACTACTCAAAGAAGAATCACTTCTTCTTTCTCTTTTTCATAGATAAGGTATGCCTATGCATCTATATACTTTAATACCTTTTATTTTTATCATTTATCTCTGATGCAAAGAAATAACAAAAAAACGGATCAAGCAAAGAAAAACAAAGCATGAAGAAGACAAAAACGATCCATGGATAGGACAAAATCGTTCTTATTTGTTTCTTTTGACTGCTCAGCTATAAAATCAGGAGTTTTTTGTCCTATGAGAACGACGATATTCACTGGGAGTCATATGGTATACTATTTTGAAATTACGCACAAATGTCCGGGAATTATTAAAGCATGATTCCGAAGCTACAACTTCAATCAGCTTATTAGAGGGTTCCAATAATAAAGCGGATGCATAAATAACACGCTGTTTATTTATATATGCATGAAAAGCAACGTCATCCTTCAACCTAAGAATCTTATTCAATGACTTTTTCTTAACGTTACATTGACGGACAATGATATCTACTGTTATATCTTTATCCAGGAAATGCTTTTCAGTCACTACATAGTGATGAATCTTATTATATATTTCTATATATTCCGTATTCTCTGAAAACTTTGATATTTTAGGAGGAGGTATAATTCTATCCAATATAAATATAAAAAGATAAAAGTCCGGACGTTCTATTTCGAAGAAATGCATTTTAATCTTTTGATTCATGAGTTTACTATATTAATTAAATATTTTAGGGCAGACCTGATATCGCTTATAGTAAAAACTTAATCAATATATTAGATCCAGAGTTAACAATAACAAATTCAAGCCCTACACATAAACAAATATAGGATTTAACATTTGCTTATCCAAAGAAAATATCTAAATAACATTCTATCCCCCATTTTTCTAGTCATTTTGCTTTTTATTTATAACTTTGGGGCAACATAAATCTATAAACGATCTACAGAAGATGAACGAACAGATAAAACAGATAGCGGAGCGCCTGGCCGGTCTTCGTGATGCATTGGAGATAGCTCCTGAAGAAATCGCCAAGGTCTGTAACCTGACCACAGAGCAATATCTGGAACTGGAAAGCGGCAATGTCGATATTTCAGTCAGTGTTTTACACCAGATATCACAGGCATACGGAGTGGAACTGACCACACTTATGTTCGGTGACGAGCCTAAAATGAGCACTTACTTTATTACCCGTAAAGGAAAAGGTATTACCGTTGAACGTACCAAGGCTTACAAGTATCAATCGTTGGCTGCCGGTTTTGCCGGACGCAAGGCAGATCCGTTCCTGGTTACCGTTCACCCGAAATCCGAAGAAGAGCCTATTTATCTGAATTCTCATCCGGGACAGGAATACAACCTCGTACTGAAAGGACGTATGCTTTTGCAGATCAACAATAAGGAATTGATCCTTGAAGAAGGAGACAGCATATATTTCAACTCCGAACTGCCACACGGCATGAAAGCATTGGATGGAGAAAAAGTCAGTTTCCTGGCAATCATTTTATAAATCAGTAGACAGTTGACAAGCGAGAGCTGACAATTAATTATAAAAGCAACAACGATCCTTGTCCGTTAAATAAATAAATTATGTTAGAAAGATTCTTAGATCAGACGTCTTTTACGTCTCAGGAAGATTTTATAAAGAATTTCAAGATAAAAGTACCCGAGAACTTTAATTTCGGATATGATGTAGTAGATGCATGGGCCGCTGAAGAACCCGACAAAAAAGCTTTGTGCTGGACAAACGACCGGGGCGAACATATTGATTTCACATTTGCAGATCTGAAGAAATACACCGATCAAACGGCTGCCTATTTCCAGTCTTTGGGGATAGGACATGGCGATATGGTCATGCTGATCCTGAAACGCCGTTACGAATTCTGGTTCTCGATTATCGCATTGCATAAGTTAGGAGCGGTTGTCATTCCGGCAACTCACCTGCTGACTAAAAAAGATATTGTTTATCGCAATAACGCAGCCGATATAAAAATGATCGTTTGCGCCGGCGAAGAAATCATTACCAAACATATTATCGACGCCATGCCGGACTCTCCGACTATCAAGAAATTAGTCTCTGTCGGTCCTGAAATACCGGAAGGCTTCGAAGATTTCCATAAGGGGATCGAAGATGCGGCCCCATTCGTCCGTCCGTCTCATCCGAACAGCAATGACGATATTTCACTGATGTATTTCACATCGGGCACGACAGGCAATCCGAAGATGGTGGCACACGATTTCACTTATCCTCTGGGACATATCGTGACCGGTAGTTTCTGGCATAACCTGCACCGCGACAGTCTTCACCTGACGATTGCCGATACAGGATGGGGAAAAGCCGTCTGGGGAAAACTGTACGGACAATGGATCGCCGGTGCGACTGTTTTCGTTTACGATCATGAGAAGTTCACACCAGCCGATATGTTGCAGATGATTCAGGACTACAAAATCACTTCTTTATGTGCACCTCCAACAATCTTCCGCTTCCTGATCCGTGAAGATATGACCAAATATGATCTGTCATCCCTACAATATTGTACGATTGCCGGTGAAGCACTGAACCCTGCCGTATTCGAAGCATTCTATAAGCTGACAGGTATCAAGCTGATGGAAGGATTTGGCCAGACAGAAACAACACTGACGGTTGCAACCTTCCCCTGGATGGAACCGAAACCCGGTTCTATGGGTGTTCCCAATCCTCAATATGATGTCGACCTGATCCGTCCGGACGGAACCCGTGCGGAAGATGGCGAACAGGGACAAATCGTGATCCACACGACCAGTGGCAAGCCTATCGGACTGTTCAAAGAATATTACCGGGATGCCGAACTGACTCACGAAGCCTGGCACGACGGCATGTATTATACCGGCGACGTTGCTTGGCGCGATGAAGACGGCTATCTGTGGTTTGTTGGCCGTGCTGACGATGTGATAAAAAGCTCCGGTTACCGTATCGGCCCGTTCGAAGTGGAAAGTGCCCTGATGACACACCCGGCAGTCGTAGAATGCGCCATCACCGGTGTGCCGGACGAAATACGCGGACAGGTGGTAAAAGCAACAATCGTACTGGCTAATGATTATAAAGAAAAGGCAGGCGAAACCCTGATTAAGGAATTGCAGGATCACGTGAAACGTGTGACGGCACCTTACAAATATCCGCGTGTAGTGGAATTTGTCGATGAGTTACCGAAGACCATCAGCGGTAAAATCCGTCGCGTGGAGATCAGGGATAAAGACAATAAATAACCGTGAACGCAAAGATGGCATATCAGTTTAAGCGGATAGCTGTAAAGATAGGAAGTAATGTGCTGACAAGGATGGATGGCTCACTCGACGTCACCCGTATGTCAGCACTGGTCGACCAGGTAGCCGAACTACACCGGAAGGGAGTTGAAGTTGTTTTAATCTCTTCGGGAGCGGTAGCTTCCGGGAGAAGCGAGGTGAAGCCCGGCAAGAAACTCGATGCCGTTTCAGCCCGCCAGCTCTACTCCGCAGTAGGCCAGGCCAAACTGATCAACCGTTACTTCGAACTGTTCCGCGAACATAAGATCGCCTGCGGCCAGGTGCTCACTACGAAAGAGAATTTCGGTAGCCGCACGCATTATCTCAACCAGAAACATTGCATGGAAGTGATGCTCGATAATAACGTGATACCAATCGTAAACGAAAACGATACGATATCCGTTACAGAACTGATGTTCACGGACAACGACGAACTGTCGGGACTGATCGCCACCATGATGGGGATGGATGCACTTATCATCCTGAGTAATATCGACGGCATCTACAACGGAAATCCTGCCGATCCTGCCTCTACCGTTATCCGCGAAATAGACGGCGGGAAACAGGACCTTTCCGAATACGTACAAACCAGTAAGTCTTCGTTCGGACGGGGTGGTATGCTGACTAAATGCAGCATTGCACAGAAAGTTGCCGACGAAGGTATAACCGTCATTATTGCCAACGGGAAAAAGGAAAACATTCTGCCCCAATTGTTGGTTAAAGGAAGTACGGAAATATGTACCCGTTTCATTCCTGCGGCCAAGCCGGTCAGCAGCGTAAAGAAATGGATCGCCCACTCCGAAGGCTTTGCCAAAGGAGAGATACATATCAACAAAGGTACTGAAGAAGCATTGACCGGACCACGTGCGACAAGCCTTCTATTAGTCGGCGTCACAGCCATTAAAGGAGAGTTTGAAAAGAACGACATCGTCCGGATCATGAACGAGGATGGCGTTCAGCTGGGTGTAGGTTGTGCCGGATACGATAGCCATGAGGCTATTTCACTTATCGGACAGCGCGATATAAAACCGTTGGTACATTACGATTATCTGTATCTGGATTAGAGACTAAACATAGCGACCGGTAGTAATCACTCCCCTCTTGAGAGGGGGTAGGGGGTGTGTTATCTTCCGCCATTCACGCAAATTATTACATACCCTCTGCCCCCTCTCAAGAGGGGAAAAAGTTACTATCAAGAATGTCTATTAAGAACCTATTACAGCAGACCGTTGCCGCTTCACGCCAGCTGATCACGCTGAGTGACGAAGCCATAAACCGTATCCTGACCGATACAGCCGGCGAATTGATGAACCGGCAAGCCGAAGTGCTCGCAGTAAACGAGAAAGACCTTTCCCGTATGGACCCGGCCAATCCCAAATACGACCGCCTGAAACTGACAACCGACCGTTTGGAAGGTATTGCCGGAGACATGCGAAATGTAGCAACACTCCCCTCACCGCTTGGAAAGGTATTAAGCGAAACAACCCGCCCGAACGGCATGGTTATCCGCAAGGTATCCGTCCCATTCGGAGTAATAGGTGTGATCTATGAAGCACGTCCCAACGTGACATTCGATGTATTCTCCCTCTGTTTCAAGAGTGGCAATGCCTGTGTATTGAAAGGAGGTTCAGATGCTGACGACTCCAACCGGGCACTGGTCGGTATCATCCATCAGGTGCTGGAACGTCATGGCGTAAACCCGGCTGTTTGTTGCCTGCTGCCACCTGACCGGGAAGCGACAACCGAACTGCTGAATGCTGTCGGACTGGTCGACCTGATCATACCACGTGGCAGCAGTTCGCTGATTAACTTCGTTCGTGACAATGCCCGTGTCCCGGTAATCGAGACAGGAGCCGGTATCTGCCATACCTATTTCGACAAGGAGGGAGACAAAGAGAAAGGGCAAGCCATCGTAAACAACGCAAAGACGCGTCGTGTCAGTGTATGTAACGCTTTGGATTGCCTGATCATCCATGAAGACCGGCTCGGCGACCTGCCCTATATCTGCAATAAGTTAAAGGACAGCCATGTAATCATATACGCCGATCAACCGGCTTTCAACTCCCTGGCTGGTTCTTATCCATCGGAACTGCTTCAACCGGCTACGGAAGACAGTTTCGGTACCGAGTTCCTCGACTACAAGATGAGCATCCGTACGGTAGCCAGTCTCGACACAGCCTTGGAGCACATCGCCCGATACAGTTCAAAACATAGTGAAAGTATCGTAAGCGAATCGGCAGAAGCTATCCGCATCTTCCAGCAACAGGTAGATGCCGCCTGCGTTTATGCAAACGTATCGACCGCCTTCACCGACGGCGCACAGTTCGGATTCGGAGCAGAGATCGGTATCAGTACGCAGAAGCTGCATGCCCGTGGGCCGATGGCATTGCCGGAGCTGACTACCTATAAGTATATTATCGAGGGGGAAGGCCAGATTAGACAGTAGTAAGAAACAGCCTTTGTAGCCTATGTTATCATTCAATTAAATTGACTACATTTGCCATTCATATAAACAGATAAATAACATGAGACATTTCACTTGTGTACAAGATGTAGGCGACCTGAAGCAGGCGCTTAACGAAGCATTCGAGATCAAGAAAGACCGCTTTCAATTCACAGAACTTGGCAAGAACAAGACGCTGCTAATGATATTCTTCAACTCCAGCCTGCGCACCCGCCTCTCCACCCAGAAGGCTGCGATGAACCTGGGGATGAACACGATGGTGCTCGACGTGAACCAGGGTGCCTGGAAACTGGAAACCGAACGTGGTGTCATCATGGATGGTGACAAACCTGAACATTTGCTGGAAGCTATTCCTGTCATGGGTTGCTACTGCGATATCATCGGTGTCCGTTCCTTTGCCCGTTTCGAAAACAAGGCGGACGATTACAATGAAAAGATTATCTCCGAATTCATCCAGTACTCCGGTCGTCCGGTATTCAGCATGGAAGCGGCTACCCGCCACCCGTTGCAGAGTTTTGCCGACCTGATTACAATTGAAGAATACAAGAAGACTGCCCGTCCGAAGGTGGTTATGACCTGGGCGCCTCATCCAAAAGCCTTACCGCAGGCCGTTCCCAACAGTTTCGCCGAATGGATGAATGCAACCGATTACGAATTTGTCATCACCCATCCCGAAGGGTATGAGCTCGACCCGAAGTTCGTCGGCAATGCCCGTGTAGAATATGATCAAAAGAAGGCCTTCGAAGGTGCCGACTTCATCTACGCCAAGAACTGGGCTGCCTATACCGACCCGAATTATGGCCAGGTATTAAGCAAAGACCGCGCCTGGACTGTCGATACGGAAAAGATGGCACTGACCAACGACGCTTATTTCATGCACTGCCTGCCGGTTCGTCGTAACATGATCGTCACCGACGACGTGATCGAAAGCCCGCAAAGCATCGTCATCCCCGAAGCAGCCAACCGGGAAATCTCAGCACAAACAGTATTGAAGAAGATATTGATGGGGTTGTAACCTGAAAGAAAACCTGTCCCCCGTGCCTGACACGGGAGCAGGTCGGTTATGTCACCTATGGGAAGTCACCACGTCTACCCACTTGGTAAGCTATGTCTACCTACTTGGTAGGCATCATCTACCTACTAGGTAGGCAACGTCGACTTACCAGGTAGACAACATTCCCCTTTGAGGGTAGTTGTTTTCAACCCTCCCGAATACCTATTTAATGGTTCATTAGTATATTATTAACAAATATATGAAACATCTATACCTCCTCTCTTTATCCCTATTCTTTCTCCTGACCGGATGCAATCAGCCGAAACAGTATTACGAAGTAACCGGCATGCTTCATACTCCCTATCAAATCAAGTTCGAATATACCGAATCGCTGGAAAATGAAATCAGTGCTGAACTTCAACGCTACTACCATTGCCTTAATCCGTTCGATTCTACTTCCGTCATCTCCCAAGTAAACCAAAACAAAGATATAGAGGTCGATGATCTTTTCATCGAAGTCTTCAATAAAGCGATGGAAGTATCCGGACAGACTAATGGCATCTATGATATTACCTGTGCCCCGTTTATCAACCTTTGGGGATTCGGATTCAGCAAGAGTGACAGCGTTACGCCGGCCATGATAGATAGCATACGCCCATTTGTCGGTTATCAGAAAGTCCGTTTGGAGGGACGGAAGGTTATCAAAGACGATCCCCGCCTTCTGCTGAATTGCTCCTCTTTGGGAGACGGATGCTGTTGCGAAGTCATCGCCCGTCTCTTCGACAGTAAAGGTATCGAAAACTACCTGATCGATATAGGTGGTGAAACGACAGCCAAAGGCGTCAACCCTAAAGGTGAATGCTGGCACATTGGGATCACCAGGCCATCCGATGATCCGATGGGCACGAATAAAGAGTTGCAGGTGATCCTCCTGTTATGCGGACGCCACGGCCTTGCCACTTCCGGCGACTACCGCAACTTCTACATCAAAGACGGAAAGAAATACGCCCATACCATCGACCCGAGAACAGGCTCTCCTGCCGGACAACCGATCCTCAGCGCAACCGTTATCGCCGCCGACTGCATGACCGCCGATGCTTACGCTACCGCCTTCATGGCTATGGGCCGCGAAGAAGCCCGCAAAATCCAACAACAACATCCGGAACTGGAATATATGTTTATCTATGCGGATGAGAATGGGGACTATCGCACGGATTATACGGAAGGATTTAAACAGTATTTGTTTCAGAGGCCATAATCCTTGATAACTCATCCTATAAATCAAGGCCTTCCCCCTATTCCATCCGAACATATTCCGTTTCCGATTGTTCTATTATAAAACATAACATAGAACATCATGGGCTTCAACATCGCAAAAACAAATAAGAAACGCGTAGTCATCATAGGGGGTGGCTTCGGCGGATTAAAGCTGGCCAATAAACTGAAAGGGAGTAATTTCCAGGTTGTCCTGATAGACAAAAACAATTTCCATCAGTTCCCGCCTTTGTTGTATCAGGTAGCATCGTCCGGGCTGGAACCGGGCTCAATCATATTTCCTTTCCGGAAGATATTCCAGAAGCAGAAAGACTTCTATTTCCGGATGGCGGAAGTGAAAGCCATCATTGCCGAACGCAATCTGATTGAAACATCCATCGGTGAATTAACCTACGATTATCTGGTGATTGCCTCGGGAACTATCACCAACTTCTTCGGCAACAAGACCATCGAAGAAAAGGCTTTGCCGATGAAGACAATCCAGGAAGCTCTCGAACTCAGGAATACTCTGCTCTCAAACTTCGAGAAGGCGACAATCTGTACCGACCCGGAGGAACGACAAGCACTAATGAACGTAGTTATAGTCGGTGGCGGTGCAACAGGTGTTGAAATATCGGGAGTATTGGCTGAAATGAAAAGATTCGTTATGCCCAAGGATTATCCGGACCTGAAACAGTCGGACATGCACATCTACCTGGTGGAAGGTTCTCCCCGGCTACTCGGAGTAATGTCGCCCGAAGCATCAGCCAATGCAGAAAAGTTCCTGAAAGGAATGGGAGTAAACATCATACTCAACAAACGCGTTACTGATTATCAGGACGGGAAAGTGATACTGGACGACAACTCCACCATCGCAACCCAAACACTCGTATGGGTTAGCGGAGTAACTGCCACCCACTTCGAACATATTGATAAAGAAGCGTTAAACCGCGGTGGACGAATAACGGTAAATGAATTTAACCAGATGCCGGGAATGGCAAACGTTTTTGCTATCGGAGATGTCTGCTTCCAGACAGAGGAAGACTACCCGAACGGCCACCCACAGGTAGCCCAGGTAGCAATCCAACAAGGTAACCTGCTTGCCGACAACCTCAAACGGCTGGAATCGGGCAAAGAATTGAAAGCCTTCCATTATCTAAACCTCGGAACACTGGCTACCGTTGGACGCAATAAAGCAGTGGCCGACCTGAAAAAGTTAAAGCTGCAAGGGTTCATTGCCTGGATGGTGTGGATGGGGGTACACCTCCGTTCTATCCTGGGTGTCAAGAACAAACTGATGGTACTGATCGAATGGGTATGGAGCTACTTCACATACGACCAGTCCATTCGCCTGATATTGTATATTCCTAAAAAGAAAGTGGGGAAGAGTTAACATTCAGCCCCCCTTCCCCACCTATATAGTTTCGTTTATTACAAACTATAGGTCAATGTCAGCCAGGTCACCCGTGCATCCCGGTTGCGTACTTGCTCCATGTGCATTTTACTTGTATCGATAAGGGTCGTCTCTTCCAGGCCGTCAAAGATATTATTGATACTCAGATTGGCACGCAGTTTACGATGCATGAAATATTGGGAAAGCCCGGCATTCACACAGCTGTGGCTTTTGATTTTACCCTGCGGAGTCAGTTGGTCCGAGATAAAGAAGCCATCCAGCTGAAACTCCGTGGTCGGGGTGATATAGATACTCACACTTCCTTTCAGGTCGGTGCAAACCATTGACTTCTTCTCCTCATAGCCAACCGTTCTGCCATCGATCTCATCTCTGTACACATTACCGGAAAAACCGATATTCAGGATACGGATAAGATTCCAGTTTCCGGAAAGTTCAAAACCCAATGCCTGGCTGTGGCCTATATTCTCTTTCTGCCAGATAGACTCCTCGTTTATCACTTCCATAATCCGGTTCGATTTATTACGGTAATAAATGGCCGGAGAGAAACGGAAACGATTTGCAACCAACAGATAAGACAATTCCAATGAATGAATGAACTCATCCTTCAAATCCGGATTTCCCTGTGACAGATGAGTCGGGTCACTGTAATTGGTGAAAGGACTCAAATCCGCTCCATTAGGACGAATCACGCGTTGCAGATAACTCAATGACAAACTGCCCGCGTTGCCGGTCTGCAAAGAAAACTTTACCCGGGGATACACATGAAAACGAGTATTGCTTTTTTGTGTTTTGAATTTCTGTGCATTGACTTCCGCCTGCAGACCGGCTTCGGCAGAGAAGCGGTCCCAGTGTCTGTCGAGCGAGGCGTACAACAAATGGGTATTCCGGTTGAAAGAATAATCGTATGTTTTATCTGCAACGGGAGTCCAGTTATTATCATCCAGGCCGATGTCGTTTGTCTCCGTCCTGTAAGTTTCATCCTTGATACGTCCGATATATCCGGCTTTGAAATACCATTCATCGGCAAACAACTTACTGAAAGCAGCAGAAAAATAATAATTATGCTTGTCCTGATTGATGAACATATTGTCTTTCTTCAGGATAGTTCCGGTTCCCGGCTTCTCATTTTCATAGTAATTGTCCTCATCATAACCGAAGTCATTATAATTGAATGTTACACTCAACTGATCCAACGGATTGGAAAAATAATGGTTCCAACGGGCCTCCAAGGCATAAGCATCCTGACGCTGGTCGTTATAACGATGGCGGGTCATTTGGTTCTTTACACTTCCATCCGGGTTCAAGACCTTATTATTGATTCCCCCATAACGGCTGTAATCCATCAAATGATATAATCCGTAGACAGTCAGCAAATCTTTTGAAGTCAGGTCATACCCCACACTCAGGTCGGCCAGATGAACATCCGGACGTGCCGATGCATTATTATTCATGATGGTTGTACCGGCATCCGTTTTTGTCGTCTTGTCAAACGAACGTTCGCGGTATTCCTTCCGATAATTATATTTCCCAATGATATGAAATTTCCCCGGATGCAGATTTACGATTGCCCCGGCATTATACCGTTCCTGCAATCCCGCTCCCAACGTCACCGTCAGCGGTGAATCCGATTTTGTATAATTAGTAGAGGAAAGGTTCAGTACACCGGCATCCCCATCAGGCACCAGCGAAATATCAGGCAAGGCAGACATTGATATCCGGTTGAAAAATAAAGCTGGCAACTGGATAAGGACATCTCCGCTATATTCCTCCAGCAATCCGTAAGGAATACCATTAATCAGCATCCCGGCTTTACCCGACCCGCGATAAGTGACTCCCCCTTCGATATCGGTCACCAGCGAAGGCATTTGCCGGAAGGCTTCGGATACCGTGCCCGTCATACTGCTCAGGTTCTTGTCTACCTGAAGACGTTTAACCTCACCGCCATTGAGACCGGCAATACGTTTACCCTGTATTTCCACATTCTGCAACTGCAAATTCATGTCAACCGGGGTCTGGGCATACATCGTATGACTCAACAATGCGACAACTGGGATAATGATTCGATTTCTTTTCATATTGAATACCGTTATAAACAAAAAAAGTCTGTATGTTTGAGCATACAGACTGTCCTTTTAACTGATTACTGAATATTATTCAGCAGGAGCAGCTTCTGTTTCAGTAGCAACAGCAGTTGAATCGCCTTCAGCAGGAGCAACTTCTTCTGTTACTGTTTCTTCTTCAACAACTGCAGGAGTAGTTTCTTCTACTGTAGTTTCTGTTTCAGCTACTTCAGCATTTGATTCTGCAGATTTGTTACCACATGATGTGAAAGAAACGGCTGCAACGATAGCAGCAAATGCAACTAACTTTTTCATTTTGTCTTTAATTTAAACGGTCTATAATATCTTCTTGTTGTTGTAAAACGATGCAAATGTATGTATTAATTATATATGTTGTACAACATAAGATGCTTTTTTTTCAATTATTTTTTGCAACAAGCGTAATAGACTGTTAATCAAGACATGGATACGTATCAGTAGTTGCTATACAAATACCTCTTGATACTCTTCTTCGGTGTTTTTTCAAACTCTGTCGGGTATAATTGTATTTCTGAAACAACTTCATAGGAAGCCAGCTGCTTATTTAACTCAACCCGGTTCTGTTCCATAATGACCGGCAGGTCGGTATGGGATATTCCGGTACCGTCTACCGTATCGTAATCCGGATAGACCAGAGCTACCAGCTTGCCGTTTTTCTCGATAACGATACTTTCCATGACGAAAGGCAGGTTATTGATTTTCGACTCAATCTCTTCCGGATAGATATTCTGTCCGCTTGCTCCCAGAATCATCGTCTTGCTACGGCCCCGGATAAAGATACGGTTATCCGCATCAATCGTTCCCAGGTCGCCGGTATGAAGCCAGCCGTCTTCGGTAAAAGCATTCTTTGTCGCTTCTTCATTTTTATAGTAGCCTTTCATTACATTCTCACCCCGGACCTGGATTTCCCCTACCTTATTATAGGGGTCATCAGAATCGATACGTACTTCCATGATTCCTTTCAGGACTTGTCCGCAGGAACCGGGCACATATTCATAATTGTGGTCGTAGCTAATCAGCGGCCCGCATTCAGTCATTCCGTAACCGATAGTAAACGGGAATTTGATTTTATACAGGAAATCGCTCACTTCCTGGTTCATGGCAGCTCCACCGACAATCACTTCACGGAAGCGTCCTCCCATAGCATCCACCAGATGTTTACGAATCTGGGCATAAATGCGCGAATCCAGCAAAGGAATATTCAACGCCAGCTTCATCGTTGTTTTGCTCAACTGCGGAAGAATCATCTTTTTGTATATCTTTTCAAGAATCAACGGAACGGTCAGAATCAGGTTCGGCTTTACCTCTTCAAATGCTTTCAACAAGATTTTCGGAGAAGGAACTTTTCCCAACATATAGACATGAGCGCCTACCGCCATCGGTACGAGGAAGTTGAAAGCACAACTATAGGCATGTGCCAACGGAAGAAAGCATAATTCGCGGTCGCCACGATACATCAAATCGAGGGTCTTGGCATAAGTTACATTTCCCGCCAGATTATTTCCGGTCAGCATAACGCCTTTACTGAAACCGGTCGTACCGGAAGTATAGTTCAGCAGGACAACCTTGTCGTTATCCAGTTCGGCATATTTTATATCGCTCTTGCTGAATCCCTTCGGATACTTTTCCGCCATCTTCTCATCCATCGACTTCATCAATTTCTGAATGCTTTCGCCGTCACGCTGATGCAGGCAACGGAAATCGGAAAGAGAGAATACACCGCGTATCTCTTCTATCTTATCCTCTTCCAATGAATCCCAGATACGGTCGCTGACGAACAGGAAGACCGATTCGGAATGATTGATAATATGATGTACGTCGTTCGGATTGAAATCTTGCAAGATGGGGACTATGATTGCACCATACGTAACAGCCGCCATATAGACAATACACCAGCGGGCACTGTCTTTACCGATCAGAGCGATTTTATCTCCCCGGCGTATCTGACATTCCTCAAACAGGATGTGGATACGGGCTATTTCCTTTGCTACATCCTCAAATGTAAAAGTGACGTTCTTGCTGTAATCTGTCAGTGCGGGTAACGACCAGTTTTCCTTGAAACTGTTTTCGTATATCTTAATGAAGTTTTCTTGTATCATAGCACAGATGCTTATATTTCGTGCAAAAATACAGACTATCCGGCAGATACACAACAGACAGGCTGAGTTTAACCCTTACCCGGTCAAACTCAGCCTCTGTTTGATTTCTTTATTTCTTATGCTTTATCAGCATAATCACCGGATTCGCTTCCTCATCCAAGGTCGCTGCAATTTCTTTCAAACGGCCTTTCAGCTGTCCTTTTTCGTAAGCCTCCGTAAGGTCAGAGGCTTCTAATGACAGACTGACCGGTATTTCTTGATTTTTAGGCTTCGAGAAGAAAGAGACCTGTTTCTTATTCGAGTAATCAGCATTACATATAGTATAGTTGAAGATTGCTTTTTCCTGCTTGTCATACACCAAATCGGTACCGGGAAATCCTTTAAACGTTTTATAGTCCAATTCTTTCTTCATAGTCCGCATGAAATAATAGCGGTCGGTGATAATGGTTGGGAAAAGAAAGACTTCTACTTCCATGGATTGTATGGAGGGAGTCCTGACAATAGAAGGAGTTAGATTGCCCTTCGGCAAATAGTTGTACACAGTATCGGAAGATGTATTCACAAGCACCCAATGATCCTTGGCTGGAAATGTCATATGAAACTCAGGCGTTACAACCAATTCATCTTTCATCACAACCGGTGTCTTCATCTCTTTAAAGGGAATTGGTATTTCCTGGGTGACACTTCCGTCCTGCTTTGAAAACAGTATATGGCATGCTTGCCTGTTTTCTTCCGGCGTTCCGTAGTATTTCTTATAAGTAATCAGATGCTCCCGGTCGTAATCGAATACATCGTCATAATGACTGTTATCTGCAAATTTGAAACTTCTTTTAAAGTTTCCGGATAAGTCATATGTCAATATCTTCTTAGTATAGTCTACGACAAACAATTCGTTATTATCTTCATCCAGAATAATCCCTGAAATACCGGAATATTCCTCAGCTCCTTGCCCCAGACGGTTTATCTTTCGCAGGCCTTTACCTGTTTTCCTGTCAAAGACGAAGATATTTCCATCGTTCCGGTTTCTTACCAGCAGGAATTCCTTACCGATAGCTTCCACAATACCATGAGTGATAAACTCGTCAGTGGTTTCCAGCGGAACGTATTCCACATCCATTATATCCTGGAGAATCAGTTCCTTTTCAGGATAGCTGGCAGTGACATCGACGGTGATAATCTCGTCATTTTGGGAACCGGACTGTTGGCAACCAGTGCATCCCCCTATGAAAAAGAGGATAATTGCCAGATTTACATTTAGTTTCTTCATTTCTTTCTGTTTGTTGTGAATACTAATTACGAACGACCTTACGTTTGCACGAATAAATCGTACGAAATATACGTACTTTATGGCGAATAAACAACTTAATATGTAAAATGGCATGCAGAGAGCATCTATATCTGCCCAATCTGCATGCCATTCTACATATTTCCTCTTTATTACCTGTTAACCCGGAATAACGGTCAATTCATTCAAATCTATTTCATCCAGTTTCTTATTCACAAAGAAAGGACAATAAAACAGTAAATCATTCATACCTTTTATCTTCTCGAAGCCTAGCTTTTGAAAATAAGAAGTCAATTTGCTGAACGCTTTCTTTTCATTCTTTTCAAGTCCTTTATACCAGTTCTTGTCTTCCCAGGGATCTTCACAAATACAATGTTCTCCCTCTAACTGCAAGGGGAAAGGATAAATAACGAACAAACCACAAGCCGTGCTAAAATGGAAGATCGTATCTTTAATTACTTTCTTAGAAATTCCGTATCCCCTATATTCAGGAATAAGTACCAATCTATCCAATACGCAAACATTGTTATTCATACAACACTCCGGATATTTTTCTATTATGGACTGTTTGAAAATATCCAGGTCCGACTCTGGCTCAAGATCCAGAATCTGCCCCAGTTCTCTATTCATATCCGCTAATTCAGCAAGGTCATACTGATTTTCCAGTGCCTGACTTAATAAAATAACTTTTACACAAGATTTACCAATCAGCACACTATCTCCCTCATTATCGGCATCTTCAGCATAGATATCAATAAATACAGTTTGAAAATATCTCTCACCTTCCAATTCACCAGTTCCTGAACTAAAGGAATACTTAAAACTTAAAAATAACTCTTTCATATCGTATCATTTATTAAATTGTTACAAATTTAGCAGAAAGCTTTTATAATAGACTTAGATAATCAATATTTATTATTCGCCACACCATTTATAAAACAGCGCATTTCATAAAACCCGACCCAATAACGAGATTACTGAAACCACACAAAACACCAACAATCTACATGTCAATAATTTTAATTACATTTGCGCGATAATTCAATCGCAATGATAGACAAAACCGTATTTGAAAATAAAATAGCTGCTTATTATACCCTGGGCTGTAAGCTCAACTTCGCAGAGACCTCCACCATCGGGAAGGTATTGGCAGAGCAGGGCGTACGTAAAGCCCGTGCGGGTGAAAAAGCAGACATCTGTGTCGTAAACACCTGCTCGGTAACGGAACTGGCCGATAAGAAATGTCGCCAGGCCATCCGTCGCATCAGCAAACAGCATCCGGGAGCCTTTATTGTTGTGACCGGCTGTTACGCGCAGCTCAAACCGGAAGAGGTGGCCCATATCGAGGGGGTCGACCTGGTTTTGGGCGCAGAGCAAAAACTGGATATATTAATGTATCTGGATGACCTGAAAAAGAAAGAAGAAGGCGGCGCAGTCGTTGCCTCACAAACTAAAGATATACGGACCTTCTCCCCTTCCTGTTCGGCAGACGACCGTACGCGTCATTTCCTGAAAGTACAGGACGGATGCGATTACTTCTGCTCCTATTGTACCATTCCTTTTGCCCGCGGACGAAGCCGCAACGGCACAATCGCCAGTATGGTGGAGCAGGCACGGGAGGTAGCTGCCAAAGGTGGAAAAGAAATCGTGCTGACCGGAGTCAATATCGGCGACTTCGGCAAGTCGACAGGCGAGACTTTCATCGACCTGATTCGTGCACTCGACGAAGTGGAAGGTATCGTGCGTTACCGTATTTCTTCCATCGAGCCGAACCTCATTACGGACGAGGCCATCGACTTCGTAGCCTCCAGCAAACGGTTCGCCCCTCACTTCCATATCCCTTTACAGAGCGGAAGCGACGAGGTGCTGAAACTGATGCGCCGCCGTTACGACACGGCCCTTTTCCGTCATAAGATCGAGAAGATTAAAGAAATCATGCCCCACGCCTTTATCGGGGTGGACGTGATTGTCGGGACACGTGGCGAAACGGACGAGTTCTTCGAAGATGCCCGCAACTTCATCAACAGCCTGGACATCAGCCAGCTGCATGTATTCAGCTATTCGGAACGTCCGGGAACACAGGCGTTGAAGATTGCCCATTCGGTCGACCCGAAAGTAAAACATGCCCGCAGCCAGCAACTGCTGGATATTTCCGATAGGAAACTTCATGCTTTCTACGACGCCCATATCGGCAGTCAGGCGGAAGTTTTATTCGAACATACACGCAAAGACGGCCGGATGCACGGTTTCACAGAGAATTATATTAAAGTCGAGATACCTTACAACAGTTCGCTGGTAAACGAAACCCGACGGGTGACGCTGACCGGATGGAACGAAGACCGTACTGCATTAAATTGTGAATTAGTAACTATCGGTTGATATGTGGAATAAAATTCAATACGGATTAATCTTTGCATGGGCCAAGCTGCATGCATTTTTACCGATGTCGGTACTGTATGTACTGTCCGATATCCTGTATGTACTAATCTATTGGGTGATTCGTTACAGGATAAAAGTAGTGCGCCGCAACCTGGAAGCCTCTTTCCCCGAGAAATCGGAAATAGAATTACGCCGGTTGGAAAGGGCCTTTTACCATCATTTTGCCGACTACATTGTCGAGACAATCAAACTGGCGCATATCTCTCCCGAAGAAGTATTGCGCCGTGCCCATATCAAGAATCCCGAAGTGGCAACCCGTTTGCAGGCAGAAGGACAAAAAACAGTGATGATGCTGATGGGCCATTACGGCAACTGGGAATGGTTCAGCGCCTCCAGCCTGGTATATACCGATTCGTGCCTGTGGCAAATCTACCGACCGTTAAATAACAAAGCTGTCGACCGCCTGTTCATTTATCTGCGCACCCGCTTCGGTTCTTATGGAATGAAGAAGAACGACACGGTACGCGACATGATGACGTTGAAGAAAGAAGGCAACAACAACATCGTTATCTTCATAGCCGACCAGACACCCAGCAAGGCAAACCTGCATTACTGGACTACCTTCCTGAATCAGGATACCGCTATGCTGAACGGTGCGGAACGTATCGCCCGTAAACTGGATTTGCCGGTCATCTTCCTGGATGTACAGAAAGTGAAACGCGGCTACTATACAGTCGAAATGAAGCTGATGACCGCCCATGCCAAACAGACTACCGAGAACGAGATTACCGAATCATACGCCCGCATGACGGAAAAGATGATTCTCCGCAATCCGGCCTATTGGCTCTGGACACATAAACGTTGGAAATATAAACGGGAGTAATCCCCTCCCCTCTCGAGAGGGGAAACAGTTACAACCAGTCACTATAATAAATATATCATGACAAATAATACGACTTCCTCCCCCCATCTGTCAACTAAAAAAGTAGCCATCGTCATCCTTAACTGGAACGGTGCGAAGCTGATGGAAGAATTTCTCCCGTCTGTAATAGCATACAGTCCGGCAGAAAGGACGGAAGTAGTCGTGGCCGATAATGGTTCTACCGACAACTCGATAGCCCTGTTGCAGGAAAAGTTCCCTTCCGTCCGCATTATCCAGCTGGATAAGAACTACGGTTTCGCCGAAGGATACAACCAGGCACTCAAACAACTCGACAACGAATATACCGTCCTGCTGAACAGTGATGTCGAAGTAACGCCCGACTGGCTCGACGCACCATTGGCAGCCCTTGAGGCCGATGCCACCATCGCCGCCGCCCAACCCAAGATACGGGCACAGCGCAACAAGGAATATTTCGAATATGCCGGAGCTGCCGGCGGTTATATGGACATTTACGGGTATCCTTATTGCCGGGGACGCATGCTCCATGTCGTAGAAAAAGATGAAGCCCAATATGATACGCCTGCCGATATCCTCTGGGCAACAGGGGCCTGCCTGTTTATCCGTACCGCCGTCTATAAGGAAATAGGCGGCCTCGATGCCGGTTTCTTTGCCCATCAGGAGGAGATAGATATGTGCTGGCGGTTACGTTCGCGGGGGTATCGGCTGGTATGTACGCCCCAATCGGTCGTTTATCATGTCGGAGGGGCGACTTTGCAGGTGGAGAGTCCCCGCAAGACTTTCCTCAACTTCCGCAATAACCTGCTGATGCTTTACAAGAACCTTCCCGAAAAAGACCTGAAGCCTGTTATGCGTGCCCGCTTCTGGTTGGATTATATAGCTGCTACGAAATTCCTGTTATGCGGCCATATTCAAAATGCCAAAGCTGTATATGAGGCCCGTAAAGCCTTTTTCGATATGAAACCGGAATATGAAGAGAAACGCAGGGAGAACCTGGCAAAGACAACGCTTCCGATTATCCCGGAACTGATGCGCAGCAGCCTAATCCTCGCTTTCTATTTGAAAGGGAAAAAGAAATACTCCGACCTTTAAGTTCTTTCTTCATAATATCTAAGTGGAAAGGATATGACATCTAACCTTTTTTGTCAGGACTTTTAGAAAAGAAAGATTAAGCATACATATATGTAAGGCATGCTTTACATATCCGAAAGTTTAACCTTACATATTTGTAACGTATATATTACATATTTAAAAGTCATAACAAAAGGGATTAATTGTCAGGACCCAAAAGGATAAAACCAGTAATGAACCGGCTTAAGGAAGCAGAGAGATAATATCCCACAACGAATCGACAGTAAAGAACCGCGGGTTTACGACAGGCTCATCCACCTTTTCATGTTCCCAGGTGGTGTGGTAAGGAATATGAACGGCATAACTGCCAAGTTCCAAAGGCGGGAGGATATCAGAACGGACAGAGTTGCCAATCATCAGAAATTCTTCGGGACGAATATCCAAATGCTTCAACAGCAGACGGTATTCACGGTCGGTCTTATCGCTCATGATCTCGACGTGATGGAAAAGATGCTCGATACCTGAGCGGCGCAGTTTCTGTTCCTGGTCGAGCAAGTCGCCTTTGGTCACAACAATCAGACGGTAACGGCCAACCAACGCATTCAGTGTCTCCTCCACTCCATCCAGCAGTTCTACCGGCTTGGTGAGTTGTTCCTTTCCCAGGGCCAGGATTTGCTCCAGTACGTTTGCCGGGACTTTACCGCCGGTGATACGGATAGCCGTTTCCAGGACAGACAAGATATAAGCCTTCACCCCGTAACCGTAAAGAGGCATGTTGCGGCTTTCCGTGCGGAACAGTTCAGCCGAGACAGTTTCGCCGTCTACATAGGGAGCAAGCAAAAGACGGAGTTTTTGCTCCGTCTCCAGAAAATAAGTTTCGTTTACCCAAAGCGTATCATCGGCATCGAAGCCGATCACCTGTATTCCTTCCATTATAAATTAGCTTGTTGCAATATGTCAATCATTATTGGTTTGAAACCGCTTACAAAACATTCCACGGCAATCACCATCAGGATAAGTCCCATCAGACGCATCATCACGTTGTTGCCCGTCTCACCCATATATTTGTTCAGCCGGGTGGAAGCACGGAGGATCAGGAAGGTGATAAAGTAGACCGAAGCAATCACGCTTACCAGCAATATCTTCTTTATCAGCGTATTCGCATCTTCCATCAGCATGATACCGTTGGCGATTGCACCGGGGCCGCAAAGCATCGGAATGGCGAGCGGGGTGACGGAGATATCGTTTACATACGTCTTTACCTCTTCATCCTTCAGTTTTGCCTTGGAATAACGTGCCTGAAGCATGTCGAATCCGATGGTAAAGATAATAATACCGCCGGCAATACGGAAACCGTTTGTAGAGATACCAAAGAACTTGAACAGGAACTGCCCCGAGAAAGTGAAAACCATCAGAGTGATAAAAGATACGATGGTGGCACGGCGCACAATGGTTTTGCGTTCATCGTCACTCATCCCGTTAGTCATCGTCAGGAAAACCGGCATAGTACCCAACGGGTTTGTCAGGGTAAAGAAAGAAGTGAAGCACAAGAGGGCAAAAGGGAGTAAAGTATCCATAATATGCTAGTTTAAAGTTATTTCATAACAAAGATCAAGCGACTGATGGTAACTGTTTCCCCTCTTGAGAGGGGATAAGGGGTGTGTTATAGTTCTGCCTAAACACTTGCTTTAACACACCCCCTGCCCCCTCTCAAGAGGGGAACAGTTACTCCTGTCACTAAATTGTTTCTATTCATCCCAGACTAAATAAGCAGACACCAGCCAATGGTTCAGTTTATTGCCATCTATCTCCTGAGCTTCGGGGATGCTTACGATAAATGTATGTTCGCCCGGTTGGATATCGGTCAATTCGACTTCCTCAGGTATCACATCGGAACCCGGACACCAGTTGGAACGTGAAAAATCGGAAGAAGCGACAGGCTCTTCCACTTCTTTCTCCGCATATCCTTTCTCTCCGATATAAGAGGCCAGACGTTTCTCCAACCACACGCCCGTTGCCGGATTGAAACGGCGGAAAGAGGCACAGTCATTACGCCACGGGATAAAGTTCAGCACTTCTTTGCCATCCACAGAAACAATATTGCGCTTCTGTACAAACTCGTCGCCACCACTATGACCACCATGTCCGGTAACGATATATTTCAGACGCACGTTCTTTGCTCCTTCCGGAACGGTAAAGCCGGTCGACACATCTTTACGGGCAAAAATATCAGGATAAGACTGACCGATATAGTAAACCGTATTCATCAACGGTTCCACATGTCTTTTAGGCAATGCGTCACAGGTTATATCCGATTCGTCCACATCAATAGTAACACTGGCAATATATCCTTCGGGAGTCCAGGTATCGATAAAGACACCTACATAAGCCCCGCCTTCCAGTAAAGGATACAGGTCGGTGATATTCTGCTCCCAGCTCACACTATCGGCCCACTGGTCGATATAAACAGGCTTGCGTTTGCTACTCAGGCTATCGTCTGCACTGCTGTAATGACCGACACCGAACGGGGTCATAAAACGCATCAGTTCGACAGTCGGTTCATAATCCTCACCGGAAACAATACCAATTAAGTTTTCCAATTTCGTACTGTCTACTGCGGGGAATTGCTTCTCTCCTTTTGCTATGTTCAGCAGATTGATAGCCGACTCTTTGGGAAGGATGAAACAGGAACCGGACTTATCCCAACGGTCACCATTGGAGGCGATTGTTACTTTCAGGTTCACAGAAACATTGCGTTTATAGTCGGGCAATGTAACCTTCTTCAGGATGATACGTCCGTTTACCAGATGGTAGATACTATCTGCTCCCGGTTCACTGTAACCGGCATACTGGTCCGGTGCGAACTTCACCGGAGTGTCGTGAAATACCTGCACGGAATAATCTCCCATCGCCGGTAATTCCCGGTGGCCGCATGCTGTCAACAGCATCGCACCGGCCAATGAGAATGATACTAAGATTTTCTTTGTCATTGTTGTTTAGAATTTAGTAAGTTCCTTAATCAGCTGCTTCTGTCCGGTTACTTTATCGGCGTGGATACAAGGACCGGTTACACACCCGCCTTCGCAGGCCATCACTTCGATAAACTGTGCCGGAGCCTTTCCCGTCTTAGCATAAGCACGAAGCAGGGCGACGTTCTTCTTTGTCAGGTTGGCTACCTGTACGGCATTTACCTGTTCTTCTTTCAGATAGACTTTCACGGCATTTATCACACCGCCGCTCTGGGCAAAGCCATGTGCTTCACGCACGGAATTATAGAGGACGGAGAACGGTTTCGCTTCTTCCACCTTTATACCCAGGCCTTCCAGCACCGAACCGATTTCCTCGAAAGTCAGCGTAAAGTCGACTGCCGGGTCCATCTTTACTTCTTTACGTTTAGCAACACACGGGCCGATGAAAACGACTTTGGCGTCCGGATGTTTTTCTTTCACGAGACGGGCCGTATAATACATCGGGGAACCGGTTGAAGAGATATATTTCTTCAGGTCCGGAATATGTTTCTCTGCCAGCTGGACATACGACGGACAACAGCTGGTCGTCATGAACGGTTGTCCTTCTTCCAGCTTTTCCTTCAGTTCTTCCGCTTCCCGGCGGGTCGTTTCCATCGCCCCCTGGGCGACTTCCACAATCTCCTCAAATCCCATTGCCTTAATCGCTCCGTACACACTTTCCACCGGTGCACTGAATTGTGCCAGGATGGAAGGGGCCACGATGGCAATCATCTTCTCCTTATTGCGCAAACGTTGCAGTATATCAAACACTTGTGATATTTCGAAGATAGCACCGAAAGGACAGGCATTGATACATTTACCGCAGTAGATACATTTTGATTCGTCGATATGCTCCACGCCGTATTCATCTTTGCTGATAGCCTTGACCGGGCAAACTTCTTCACAAGGAATCGGTATATAAACAATTGCATGGTAAGGACAGTTCTGGTGGCATTTGCCGCAACTGATACAAGTGTCATGGTCAATCCGCGCCTGTCCGTTCTTTTTGAACTGGATGGCGTCTTTCGGACAGTTCATATAACAGCTACGCGCCACACAACCACGGCAGAGGTTCGTTATTTCATAGTTTACCTGTACACAGGAGGAACATGCTTCATCCACCACGCACATCAGGTTCTCTTTCTTGTTTTCCGAACGGAGCAGCGCCCGTTTAGCATACTCGGAGAGCGGTGTCAGTTCGTCAACTTCGTCCTGCATATCAAAACCCAGAAGAGGAAGTGTCTTGTATTTCCATACGGCACGTTCCTTATGAACGCAGCAACGGCCTATTACTTTCGATTTACGGGGACTCAACTCTATGGGCAAACGGTCAATCTCGTCGAGCAGACGATTTTCCTTCCAAAGTTTAACTAACTTCGCCATCAATCCGTGGCGGACAATCATTACGTTGTTGGTAAATGCCATGGTGCTTTGTTTATTTGTGCTTTAAAAATGCAAAGATAGAGAAAGTTATCCAAATACTAACCGTAGCTCTCCCTTAGAATTATAGAGGCGCTGTAAACATCGCCTCCAAAAGGCGGGTTCAACTTGGAGAGTTTCAGTTCGATAGCCAGAAGTTGCGGAAAAGTATCCTTCAAGGCTGCCAGGATACGTCCCGCCGCATGTTCCAGTAATTTGGAAGGGATAGCCATTTCACGCTTTACAACTTCGTAGACAACGGCATAATTTATCGTATCTTCCAGGTCATCGCTGGCTACCGCCTTTTCAAGGGGAGCCGTCAATACAAGGTTTACCACAAACGTATTGCCGACACGTGTCTCCTGCGGGGAGACCCCATGACAGGCGTAAAATTTCATGGTTTCCAGTTCTATTTGTACTGTCATTTTTCGTTATTTTATCTGTAAAAGTAGATAAAGTAAACCTTTCTGCAAAAAAATAGTCTATATTTGCGATTAAGCAAACAAACTATTTATGATGGGAATAAAACAAAAAGATGAAAACTCTGCCGGTGGCCTACATAACACCCTCGCCGCCGGAACAAACGTAAAAGGTAATATTATTACAGAAACCGATTTCAGATTAGACGGACAGGTAGATGGCGACATCAATTGTAGCGGAAAAATCGTAGTCGGTCCCAAAGGACGTGTAGTAGGCAACATTATTTCTACCAATGCCGAAGTCCTTGGCGAAGTGGAAGGTTCCGTACGTGTCACCGAAAAACTGGTACTGAAAGCTACCGCAAATATTAAAGGAGACGTGTTTGCCCAGTCGCTGGAAATAGAGCCGAATGCCCGTTTCAACGGTGTTTGCAACATGTCATCCGATATGACGAAGAAAACAAAAGCCCAGTAATTTACCGGGCTTTTTACTTTTATAGACTGTTACTTATTTTCTTCCTGAGGCAACAATCAGTTGCGCAACCTTATCATTAAACTCCTCTTTCATCAACAGACTTTCCAACGGTATATGCATCCGGTAGCACCAGTAATGGTTTGAGTTGGCCGGGACATTGATTCGTTCGGCTTCGATGTCTTTCCTCTTCACCGTATCGTCAATAGCAAACCAATCCTGTAAAGGAATAATAGTCAGCATAGAGTTTGTTGCCAGATGGTTTGTGATAATCCGGGAGGCAATTTCCGACGAACATTCCCCGGGAGCCTGCCCTTCATAATGCAATACATTATTATAATAGCGCTGTATCTTTTCGCAATCTTCCTTCCACCAGTTGCGGAGCGGTGACATATCATGGGTAGATGTAGTACAAACAGAATTATACGGCAGACTGAACAAATCGGAAAACTCCCGCTGAGGAGTCTTTGGCATCCGTTCAATCTCCAGGCTCAGAATCTGTAACTTGTTCATTACATCAGGTACCGATTCGGGAATCATCCCAAGGTCTTCCCCGCACACCAGCATATTGGTACTGCCCACTAAAGGAGTCAGCCGCTTGAATGCCTGTGCCTTCCAAAAGTCGTTATGACGGTGATAGAAGAAATCCCAATACAGCTGGTCGAAGGCATACTTTTCGGATGTATTCAATTCACTATATATATAGGAATGGCTGGCTGAAATACGCGGATGGAATTTTTCCTTTTCCTGTGGGTCACGCAAAAACAACACTTCATTGGCTATGGCAAACAATCCGTCTTTTATGCGTAAAGAGACTTCGTCTGTTTTCCCATCGAATATGGCTTCTATCTTCCGTTGCGTATCACAGAATGATTTCAGGACGAAATGATTGGATGAAGACTGTGCCAGATAAGTACCTTCTACCTCTTCTGCCAAATCGCCGAACAACTCGGGCAGGAACTTTCGGTTAATATGCGGTGTAGTAAAACGTGCTTCATTGAAAGTTAATCCGTACTGTTCAATCTCTTCCCGGGTAAAAGGCAAAGCCGGATTAAAATGTCCGCAAAGGCCTTGTATATAATCCAACGGAACTTCCCAGATACGGAAAAAGCCTAAGATATGGTCGATACGGAAACAGTCAAAATAGTCGCTCAACTTATGGAAACGTTTCTTCCACCAGGAGAAATGGTCTTTCTCCATAATATCCCAGTTATAAGTCGGAAATCCCCAGTTCTGTCCATTGACAGAGAAGTCGTCGGGCGGAGCTCCTGCCTGGCCGTTCATATTGAAATACTGTGGTTCTGTCCAGGCATCGATACTGGTACGATTCACTCCGATAGGGAGGTCGCCTTTCAGGACAATGCCATTCTTACGGGCATAGTCGGATACCGACTTGAATTGAGTATGTAATATGTATTGCAGGAAATAATAAAAGGATATCTCCGGATAGGCGCCGCTGTCTTCCGAGCAAAGTTCGCGTATCTGAGACTTATTATAGATTGCATTCTTATCCCACTTCGTAAAGTCGGAAGTCTGGTACTTCTCACGCAGATAACTGTAAGCGGCATAAGGCATCAGCCAGGATTGGCTTTGTTCAAAAAACTCATGGTATTCCGGACTCGACAGAATGGCTTGTCCTTCCTGACTGAAGAACTCACGGCAATAAGCTAACTTATATCCTACCGCCGCTTCATAATCGACAAAATCTTTTGCATTCAGCTCTTCCTGTTTTGCCTTGTAGAAGGCAACCCTGTCTGCATCCTTCAGTTCGCCCATCAAAGGCAGGCTGATATACATCGGATGGAGCGCATAAACAGAAATGGCACTGTAAGGATAGGAATCCCTCCAGGTATGGCTCATAGTCGTGTCATTCATCGGCAACACCTGGATAATGCGCTGGCGGGTTTTCTTTGCCCAGTCAACCAACATACGGAGGTCTCCCAAATCACCGACACCGAATCCTTGTTCCGAACGCAAAGAGAATACAGGGATAACTGTCCCCGCACACCGCCACAACGGTAAGTTATCACGAAAAGACAGACCGGAAACCACTACTGTTTCTCCGAAATCCTGCGGAGGCAAATCCAGCTTCCTGTTTTCGTCTTCCTCCCAATATAATGGTTGGTGTTTGTCATTATCATATACCAGGAACTTATATTCCAACGGATAAATGATATCATTGGCATCCAAGTCGATATGCCAGTCAGGAAAGGTATCGCAACTAAGTATCAACGCTTTATCCGGATGCCAGTTTCCCAGACACTCCTGGTTTCCGGTGATGGCAACACTCTGCCATTTCTCCACCCGGGGAGCCGATATCTTGATTGTCAGTTTCTTTCCGCTCTTAACAACTCTTTCGTATGTATTACAGGGATGTGCAAACAGACTTTTAGTAAAAGCCGACGAGTAGAATGACAGATTAGCCGGACGTATCTGCCAGTAGTCATATAAAGTATAATGATTGGCATGTCCTTCAAATGTGACCTGATGATTTTTCTCCCACTCTTCAAATATCTGCTTATCGTTTATACTTAAAAAGTAGCGGTATTCTATGGTCTGTTGCGGCGATGTAAGTTCCAACTCCAGCTCAAGCTGCCAGTTTCCATCCCCTTTGTAGTTCATCTCTTTAGCCAAAGCAGGCTCCCATGAGCCAAGCTCCGGAATAGACCCTACTATACATAACTTCTGTCCCCAAACGGTATGGAAGTTTATATTAAAGGTGACTTTCATGTGTATCAAATTTAGTTCCGGAGACGAAGGTATAAAAAATGCGGGGAAAATCCCCGCATTCCTATAAAAATATTTGTTATGTTACGCTTATCCACACTTTGAAGCTCCACAGTTCGTACAGATCAGACACCCTTCCTGATAGATAAGGGTTTCCAGACCACAGTTCGGACACACCTGTCCTTTTACTTCCGTACCATTCGGCAGATACTTCTTCAATGCACGTTCAACCCCATTCTTCCAGGTATTGATCGATTCATTGTTCAGTTCCATTCCCTGAACCAACTTGATAACCTGGTCGATAGGCATGCCGTAACGCAATACGCCGGAGATCAGTTTCGCATAGTTCCAGAATTCGGGATCAAACTTTCCGTCCAGACCTTCGATAGTCATCTTGTAACCACGCTTGTTCTTGAACTGGAAATCATAATGTTTCTTGCCGTCTTCATCATAACTCTTGATGATCGTTCCTTTGGATACATTCTTCGGCAACATGATACCTTCGTCATCATCGGCAAGACCGGTAAAGATCTCATACGGACGACCGTTCAGCAAACCGACAAAAGCAATCCACTTTTCGCGGTTGTTCTGGAATTTCACTACATCAGCTTCCAGTTCACGCGGACGGGTGGAAACAATCACCGGCGGTTGCATGCAATTACAATCATCTTTCTTCTCTTTTTTCTTTTCTGTCGAGAGCAGTACACCTGAACGGGAACCGTCACGGTAAACCGTACAGCCTTTACATCCGCACTTCCATGCTTCAACATACAAAGAATCCACTAATTCTTCCGATACGTCAGCCGGCAAGTTGATAGTTACACTGATAGAATGGTCCACCCATTTCTGGATACGTCCCTGCATCCGGACTTTCTGCAACCAGTCTACATCATTTGAAGTAGCTTTATAATAAGGTGATTTAGCTACCAACTCATCAATTTCTTCCTGGGTATATTTCTTGATAACGGAATAACCGTTAGCCTGCATCCAGGTTACAAACTTATGATGGAATACGACATATTCTTCGAATGCGTCTCCGGTTTCATCCACAAAATCGACACGCGTTTCCGCATCATTCGGGTTTACCTTACGACGACGTCTGTACACCGGAAGGAATACCGGCTCGATACCGGAAGTTGTCTGCGTCATCAAACTGGTTGTTCCTGTCGGAGCAATAGTCAGACAAGCAATGTTACGACGGCCGTACTTCAGCATATCTTCATACAATCCCGGATCAGCTTCACGCAAACGGTTGATAAACGGATTCTTTTCCTCACGTTTCGAATCATAGATTTCGAAAGCGCCACGCTCTTTAGCCATCATGACGGAAGAACGATAAGCCTCCAAAGCCAATGTCTTCTGGATTTCTTCAGCACACTCTGTTGCCTCATCCGTTCCGTAACGAAGTCCCAAAGCCGCAATCATATCGCCTTCAGCAGTGATACCCACACCGGTACGACGGCCTTGCAGAGTCTTCTTCTGTATCTTTTCCCACAAATGACGTTCCGTTTCCTTCACTTCCATTGATTCCGGGTCAGAATCGATCTTTTCAAGGATCTTCTCGATCTTTTCTGATTCCAGATCGATAATATCATCCATGATACGTTGTGCCAATGCTACATGTTTTTTGAACAGATCAAAATCGAAGTAAGCATCTTTTGTAAACGGATTTACTACATATGAATAAAGATTGATAGCCAGCAAACGGCAACTGTCGTAGGGACAGAGAGGTATTTCACCACACGGATTGGTTGAAACCGTACGGAATCCCAGATCGGCATATGAATCAGGAACAGATTCACGCAAAATAGTATCCCAGAACAAAACACCGGGTTCAGCCGACTTCCATGCATTATGGATGATCTTCTTCCACAAAGCAGCCGCATCGATTTCCTTTACTGTAGTCGGTTCATTTGAATCAATCGGATATTGCTGTTTATATGAAGTTCCGCTAACAACGGAATTCATAAAATCATCATCAATCTTCACCGAAACATTTGCCCCGGTAACTTTTCCCTCAGTCATTTTTGCATCAATAAAGGACTCCGAATCCGGATGCTTAATCGATACACTTAACATCAGCGCCCCACGACGACCGTCTTGTGCAACTTCGCGTGTCGAATTAGAATAACGCTCCATAAACGGCACCAAACCAGTAGATGTAAGAGCTGAATTTTTAACAGGAGAGCCTTTCGGACGGATATGCGACAAATCATGTCCCACACCTCCGCGACGCTTCATTAACTGAACCTGCTCTTCATCAATCCGGATAATTGCACCATATGAATCGGCTTCTCCATCCAATCCTATAACAAAACAATTAGAGAGTGAGGCAATCTGGTAATCATTGCCAATCCCCGTCATCGGACTTCCTTGCGGAACGATGTAACGGAAATGATCAAATAGGTCAAAAAGCTCCTGCTCTGATAAAGGATTAGGATACTTTTTCTCTACACGGGCAATTTCACTTGCCAGACGGTGGTGCATATCCACGGGAGATTCCTCATAAATATTCCCGAATGCATCCTTCAAAGCATACTTGTTTACCCATACTTTAGCGGCAAGCTCGTCGCCCGTAAAGTAGTCCAGTGAAGCCTTAAACGCTTCATCGAATGTGTAAGTTTTATGGTTCACGATAATTACTGTATTAATAATAGTGCAAGTTTAAGAATACTTTATTTATTGACCAAATTATTAAACAACTAAAATCGAAAAGAATATCAGGTTTTCCAATTCATTTCATACCACATATGAAAATCAACATATTAACATTTCGCAAATCCAAAAATATTTTCCAAAAAGAAAACCACTAACATTTCCATGTTTCCCAAAACAGAAAAAGGATGCCATATAAAACGACATCCTTTCCACCTATATAAAATGATTTATCAACTTCTTAATTTAACCTCGATCTCTTCAACAGACGAACGGAAAGACTTGCTCGTTTCCATCTGGTCCTTGATTGTTTTGCAGGCATGCAATACTGTGGCATGATCTTTCTTTCCTACAATCTTCCCAATATGGGAAAAAGAACAATCGGTATACTTTTTGGCAAGATACATCGTAATCTGACGAGCCTGCACAATCTCACGTTTTCTGGAACGTGTCTGAATGACCGCCTGATCCAGATTGAAATAATTACATACGATTTCCTGAATCATCTGAACAGAGAGCTGTTTTTTCTCCAGACGGACAGCCTGACTTACCACACGTTTAGTCAGAGGCAGATCTATTTCCTTATTATTAATAACAGCATTCGCCATCAATGAAACAAGGATACCTTCCAGGTCACGTACATTTTCAGTAACATTATTCGCAATGAAGTTGAATACCTCATCCGGAATAACAATACCGTCATGGTTGATCTTATTCTTCAAGATCTTCTTTCTCAAATCAAGATCCGGACGGCTCAACTCAGCTGTAAGTCCCCATTTCAGACGGGTTATCAATCGCTCCTCCATTCCCTGCAAATCGACAGGTGCCTTATCCGAAGTAAGGATCAACTGTTTTCCCAGCTGATGAAGATGATTGAATATATGGAAGAATGTATTCTGAGTCTTATCCATACCGATCAATTCCTGGATATCATCCAATAGCAGAACATCGATATTCTGGTAAAAATTCAAAAAGTCATTCGTTGTATTCTTACGGATTGCATCAGTAAACTGAACACGGAACAGATGAGAGGAAACATACAACACCTTCTTCTCCGGATGGAGTTCACGGATACGGGTTCCTATGGCATGACACAAATGTGTTTTACCAACCCCTGACGGTCCGAAAATAAACAATGGATTAAACGTCGTCTTTCCAGGATTCTGTGCAACAGCCTCACCTGCCGTACGTACTAACTTGTTGCTGGTTCCTTCAAAATAATTATCAAAGTTATACTTGGGATTTAACTGCGGATCCAAATCCTGAGGTGCAGTCTGTATAAATGGATTAGGAGCCTTATTCGCATCTTTGGGAGTTATCTTCTTTACTGCTACCGAACCATTCTCTGCCGGATAATCTACGGTACCACCAGTCGTCTTATCTACCATAACACGATAGTTAAGAATCGTACCCTGACCTATTACACGATATAATGTAACTTTCAATACATTTACGTATTTCTCCTCAAGGTACTCATAAAAGAACTGGCTCGGCACCTGGATCGTAAACTTATTATCCTCATAGGATAAAGGTATGATCGGCATGAACCATGTGTTAAAAGCGGCCTCCGGCACGATGTCTTTAATGACAGCGAGGCATTTATTCCACAATGTCTGATATTCAGTCTGCATGATTTATTACTCTCCCAACTATACTTTTTTTATTTTTCCGACTACAAAGTTTAGAAATTAATTCGGAAAAAAAAAGTGCCGAATTATTTGGTTCTTTTGAATGTTTAATATAGCATTTAGTGTCAACAAGTTATAGAAAACAAGTCTGATTTACAAACACTTAAACACTTACACATCCAAGAGCCCTTTATTTTAGGACACTTTTAATTATTACGCTATCCCACTGTTTCTCATGCAAAAAGGCCCGTAGACTACGTTATTTTCCTCTATCTAAAGACCTTATGCATCTCTAAAATTACGTTTAGACAGTTTTTTCCTTAATTGGAAAAATTCTAAATAAGATTAGATGATTTAATATTATTTTCGGTTAAAAAACAGAAAAATGAACATATCTTTTCGGATTCTGCTTCAGATCCAGTAACAACCTTGATGCATTTATCATCGTACTATCCAGATTATTATATAAACTTCTGTCATTCAGCAACAACCCTAATGTATTATCCTTCTGGTTCAACTTATCTGTTGTCAGTTGCAGATTTGCCAAAGTCGCATTAATGGAATTGACGGTAGTCGCCAGATCCAAACCTTTTAAACTGGTGCTCACTTCATTAAAATTACCGGTTATCACTTTCAAATCAGACATAATACCCGGCACGTCTTTACTCAGCATAGTATTCAACTGACGAGTAGAAGCCTCCAGGTTACCTGTAGTCTTCGCTATATGATCGAGAGACTGCGTAATAGCCGGATGATTGATCAGTACCTGCAAACCGCCCAGTATAGAATCCAGCTTAGGTAAAAGGGCTTCCACTCCCGGCAGAATCTTCTCCTGCACAGACTGCATCATATCCTCTTCCATCTTCCCTTCAATCGTAGCCCCGGGCTTTAAATAATCCTTTACATATTTATTCAGATGGATATGAAGTTCGCCACCACTCAGAAGCGTCTTTATAATCGTAATGTAACTTCCCGTCGTAAGTTTCATTTCATCATCCAGACTGATCTCTACCGTTATTTTATCTGTATTCTCATAATCATAAACAATACTCCTTACCAATCCCACTTTAAAACCATCGATATAAACAGGACTGGATACCGTCACATCCTTCACATTATGAAATGTAACGAAATAATGATTTACCGGTTTAAATAAATTTATACCTTTCAGATAATTAATCCCGAAATACAGCAACGCCAAACTAATAATACTTACAAGTCCAATCTTTGCCTCTTTGGTCAATATACTTTTCATCCTTTTAAATTATATGTTTCTCTTTTAATACTTTACCTTTTTGCCATCTTTAAATGCTACGATAAAAGCATCTTTAAAGTCTTTAGCAGCCTGTCGGCGCAACTTCCTGATCGAATCGAAATCGGTCGTTTCGCCATAGGTGTATTTATAGATTCCTTTCTCCACAAAGAAGTCTACATTCTTATATCCTTTAAACACTTTTGCCCCCGGAGAAAGTTTTTTATCCGAGGTAAGAATTTGCACTTTATAGACAATTTTCCCTGTTGCATTCGATTTTGTCCGAGTCGCAGCAGTAGTTTGTTTCTTTTGTGAAGAAACCGAAGCATTTTTCTTTTTATTCAGAATATCCTCTTCACTACCGGCAGGCACAGCCTCTTCCGTTGCTTCATATTCAACATAAGACACCTCCGAGCTTGTTATACCCTGCATAGATCCGGATAATCCTCCCTGCTTTCTGTCGTATTCTTTCTTATACCTGCTGAATGCGTCATACAAAGCACTCGCCAACCGGTTTTGCCCATCCGAAGATTTCATAAAACGCTCCTCATCCCGATTCGAAATATACCCCAGTTCGACCAAAACACTTGGCATACTAGTCTTCCTCAAAACCAGGAAACCGGCTTGCCTTACCCCTCTATCTGCCCGTTTTGCCGAGACAAAGCATTTTTGTATCTCTGAAGCAAAACTAACGCTCTGCTCCATATGCTTGTTCTGCATGAACTCAAAAATAATATAGGATTCGGATGAATTCGGATCAAAACCTTCATACTTCTGCTGATAGTCATCTTCCAGCAAAATGGCGGAGTTTTCACGCATAGCCACAGCCAGGTTTTCGTCGGTACGAGCCAAACCTAACGTATAAGTTTCCGTTCCACGAGCAGTGCTACCTTTTTTGACTGAGTTCGTATGGATGGATATAAAAAGATCCGCCTTATTACGGTTAGCTATATTCGCACGTTCATCTAGTTCTATAAAACGATCTGTCTTACGGGTATAAATAACTTTTACATCGTCATGACCGGCGGCTATCTTATCCCCAAGTTTTAAAGCCACAGAAAGATTAATAGCTTTTTCATTAATAACAGTACCGCGAGCCCCAGGGTCCTTTCCTCCATGACCGGCATCAATCACGACAGTAAAAGTCTTCTCTCTCGCTTGAAGTACAGGAAGAGTCAAAAACAAGGCCATCAACAGATTAATATATAGAAAAGATATTCTAGCCACAGTAAACGATTTTATGCAAATTCGGGGCAAATGTAGCATTTTTTTACTGATAAAGAGAAGTCTTTTTCTATAAATAATTAGTCATAGCCGGTTTAACGTCGTTCATTCCGGTATCCGGCTCATAGGATAACAGAACAAAACCAGATGAATCTTTATACAATATAAAAGTAGTCCACCCAACTATATAAAACCACAAAAGGGCAAATCCCGAAGGACTGCCCTTTTCAACTTTATATCGTTTACTGAATTATTCAGAAACCACTTCGAAAGGAATTTCAACAGAAACTTCCTTGTGAAGTTTAAGGATTGCTTTGTAGTTACCTACTTCCTTAACAGCATCCTTAATGTAGATAATCTTACGTTCTACTTCGAAACCAGCTTTTGCCAAAGCTTCAGCAACCTGGATATTTGTAACAGAACCGAAGATTGTACCAGTTGAGCTGGTCTTTGCACCGATAGTCAATGCAACGCCTTCCAACTTTGCTGCCAATGCCTGAGCATCTTCTTTGATCTTAGCCAATTTGTGAGCACGCTGTCTCAGGTTTTCAGCTAATACTTTCTTAGCAGACTCAGAAGCGATTACTGCCTTACCCGTGGGGATTAGAAAGTTACGTCCGTAACCGTCTTTTACTGTTACGATATCGTCTTTGTAACCTAAATTGATTACATCTTCTTTCAAAATAACTTGCATATTCTGTCTCCTCTCTTTTTATTATTTCATTAAATCGGTTACGTAAGGAAGCAACGCCAGGTGACGAGCTCTTTTTACAGCCTGAGCGATACGACGCTGGAACTTCAAAGAAGTACCTGTGATACGACGCGGAAGAATTTTACCCTGTTCGTTCAGGAATTTCTTCAGGAATTCAGGATCTTTGTAATCGATATACTTGATACCGTTCTTTTTGAAACGGCAATATTTCTTTTTCTTAACGTCTACTGAAGGCGGAGTTAAATATCTGATTTCTGATTGAGTTGCTGCCATGATTAATTCTCCTTTACTGTTTCTTTTGATGATTTCAGATTTCTTCTCTTAGCGGCATATTCTGCTGCATATTTGTCCTGGCGGAAAGTCAGGAAGCGGATCACACGTTCGTCACGACGGAAGTGAACTTCCAAAGTAGCGATAGTTTCCGGATTTGCCTTGAATTCAACCAGCTGATAGAAGCCTGTTGTTTTCTTGTCGATAGGATAAGCTAATTTGCGCAATCCCCAATTTTCTTCGTTCACGATTTCAGCACCCTGTTCTTTCAGGAGGTTCGTGAATTTTTCTACCGCTTCCTTCATCTGTGCGTCAGACAAAACGGGAGTTAAAATGAAAACGGTTTCATAATTGTTCATAAAACGCTGTTTTATATTTGTTAGTACTTAAAAATTTGCGGGGCAAAGGTAAGAAGTTTTTCCGAGTATACAACACATTACGTGTTATTTTTTACTCCAAACGTCTGCTACTTCCTCTTTTAATAAACCGGTCTCAGCACATTTCCGTTCGCATCTTCCGGATAAAGCGCACCTTCGGCATCGAGTTGTGCCGTCATTGCTTTTACCATCTTGACCAGTAATTTTGGATTTCTTTCCGACACGTCCAATGATTCGCCCGGATCTTTCTTTAGATTATACAGACGGTAACGGGGTTCGGACGGATTTTCCGGATTATAATAATAAATCAGTTTCCAATCTCCTTCTATATAAGTAGTAAAGTAACTTCCCCGATGCTCATGTGGGAAATGCATCAGCACAGTTTCCGGACGGCTATTGTTTCTCTTTCCTTCCAATTGGTCCCGCAGGTCGACACCATCGATAATATGGTCCTTCGGATTTTTTGCTCCGCTCAACGAAACAAGTGTCGGATAAATATCCATAACAGTCCCCATCTGTAACTGGACACCACCGACTTCAATCGGTAATTGTTTTTGAAGCGGATTATTCATATCCGGCTTACCCCAGCAGGCAATAAACGGAACGCGGACACCACCTTCAAATTCAGAGCCTTTCTTTCCACGCAAAGGAGCAGAAGAAGTGTAACCTTTATCATCACCCAAAGGGGCATCGGAACCATTGTCACCCAGAAATATAATTAATGTATTCTCGGCAATCCCTAATTCTTCCAGATGATCCATAATATCACCCAGCGATTTATCCATTCCTTCGATCAACGTAGCAAAATCAGCCGCGACTTTCGGCCTTCCCGTATAACGGTAATGATCGGCAAAACGTTTATCTGCTTCAAAAGGAGAATGAACAGCATAATGGGACATATATAAGAAGAAAGGCTTCTTCTCCCCTACAGCCTCAGTGATCTGCTCATTGGCTTCCAATGTCAGAGCTTCGCTCAGGAATGTATCTGTACCATGATACTTTTCTAATCCCGGTACGGCACGAGTCTTCTGTCCTTTGATATGTCCGTATCCGTTCTCCCCGTAATAACTACCCGGATGCCCGATGGAAGAACCGGCAATATTCACATCAAAACCTATATTCTGAGGCAGTTCACCGTCGCTGTTCTGGCAACCGAAATGAGCCTTGCCGACATGGATCGTTTTATATCCGGCATCGTGCAGCACACGGGGCAATGTTACATCATTCTTCGAGATACCTTTCCAGTTCCAGTCTGTCGGCCCGAAAGGTGTTTTGTTATTTGTTTCAGAATTGATCCAGTTGGTCGTTCTATGTCGGGTCGAGTTCTGGCCGGTCATGATAGATGCACGGGAAGGAGAACTGACACTTTGCGCATAGAAAGTAGAAAAACGAATTCCCTGGCGAGCCATACGCTCCATATTCGGAGTCTGATACCAGTCATTCAGCGGATAACGGACCGGATTACCTGCCTCATCCGTCAGAAACGGAAGCGAAGTATCCATAAGGCCCATATCATCGACCAGAAAAACAATAACATTCGGACGTTCCTGTGCCACGAGCGGCTGTCCGGCTAAACATAAAAGAGTTGATACACAAAGAGTTTTTTTCATATGTAAATAAATTGCGCTCCCTATCTCAAGAGAGCCGTTTAAAC
>NZ_QTMM01000019.1:0-138780 GCF_003635445.1 Parabacteroides sp. AF17-3
CATATCCGCCCCGAAGGCTATCTGCGTGATATGGAGAAATATAATGAGGCGGCAGTCTCAGGCTGGTGCGTGATACGCGTACTGCCGGGAGAACTGCTGATGCTGAAAACGTTACGGCTGGTTATCCGTGCGGTACAAAATCATAATTGAAAAAGTTTATAATAATCATGGCTAGACCTATTAAAAAAGGACTGGATTATTTTCCGGTCGATACCGATATTTTTGAAAATATACAAGTACGTAAACTGAAAAGCCGCTATAAATCGTTTGGTTTCCTGGCTTACTTTACGCTCCTGTGCGACATTTACAAAAAAGAGGGGTATTTCCTGCAATTGTCGGATGATTATGTGTATGACCTTGCTGATCGTTTGGGAGATACGGAAGAAAAGATTCAGGAAATAATTGCTTATTGTTTGCAGCTTGGTTTGTTTAATCAACAAAAATATGACTGTTATCATGTATTAACGTCTAAAAGTATTCAGGAAAGATACATTTTAGTTGTAAAACGATGCAAAAATCCCATTTCCGAAGAGTTTAATTGCATTAACATCGTGGAAAATGATGTTAATGCATCAGAAACGGGGGTTTCTGTTACAGAAATGCGACAAAGAAAAGAAAAGGAAAGTAAAGAAAATATACAACAACAGCAACAACACGCGTGCGAGGAGCCGAAAGAAGAACCGCAGAATTTGGATGAAGAGCGTGAACAATGGAAAGATGCTTTGCTGGCAGACGAAGACTGGCAGGCCACCATCGTGCGTTATTCCGGAAAAGGCACAGCCGTCCTGCAATATGTGCGGGGAGCCATGGCCGTATTCGATGATTTCCTGCGCCTGAAATTCAGCCTGGATACGATCCGGACGAAAAAAGATTACAGCCAGAGTTTCATCGGCTGGTGGCGATACCACAATTTCAATCTGAAAACGGAAGAGCTTTCCGGCGGCGCGCAGCAGCATATTCCCAAAGTGATCTATTCATCCGGTCGGCCGGAACGTTCTTCGAAAGTAGAGGAATTGATGGAAACAGGGAAACGTGCGACGGAAATAGCCATGAAAATCTATAATTCGCAAGCCGTATGAGTTTGGAAATCAGACTGCAACATGCCATTGCCGACCGCCGCCTGATGACGTACCGGCCGGAGGAAATTCTTCCGGCGGTAAATCAAATATTATTCCATACCTATGTCTTGCTGGGTTTTTCGCCTCCTAATGACCGTGATCTGGGTATTTTGATTGCTAAACTGGCAGCCGACCTTCAGGAGTCATATCCGAGCCTGACCTTGCAGGAGGTCGCCCTTTGTTTTGAATTGGGGGCCAAAGGTGAATACGGGGATTTCATGGGATTGAACCTGCGCACGATTACCCGCTGGCTGAAATGTTATCAAACCAGCGATTTGCGATACCGGGCTGTTGTGGAGCGCGAGCAAGCGAAATCGCTGTCCGCCCTTCCGCCCGTCTCCGAGGCTTACAAGGAGGAGCGCGAACGGGTATTTCTGCGCCGGGTGTTTGAGCAATACCGGGCAGGCTGTCCGATCGAGCGGCTTTATCCGGCGCGGGTGTATCTCTCCCTGCAAACACGGGGAATTATCCGCGACAGTCCGGAGGCGAAACGGACTGCCATGCGGCAAGCGGCCGGTTACCGGCCTGCCGGGAATATGGTGATAGACGAAGAGATGCGGCTGGCGATGGTTAAGCAGCAGGCGATGGGGATTTTGTTGAAAAGATTTTTTGATAAAGCGATAGAGGCGGGTCGGGAGTTATTGAAAGCGGGGTGAACAGTAAATATATGCAAATCACTCTATAATGGCAGTGACAATGATGCCTGAGTTCAACAAGATAGCGTTCACTTTACTATCCTGTGAAAATTAGTCCTTTATTAAACCAAGAGTGACTTTTTTATGTTTATGTGTAGAATCTAAACAAAAAGTTATGCACATAAGTACATGGTGTTATACTATGCTTTGCCTTTTTCTGCCAATGACGCTGATGGCACAGGCAAAGCATAAGTACCTCGATCACGCATTGCCGGAAGCGTGGCAGGAGAATGACAGTAATTTCCAACAAACCCTACCCGTTGATGACAACTGGTGGAGGAATTTCAATGATCCGGTATTGGATTCCCTGATCGATGTGGCCGTGAAGCAGAACTATTCTGTGCAGATGGCTGCCGATCGTATCGCTATGGCGAAAGCCAACCTGCGCATACAACAGGGCAGTTATTCACCGACGCTGGGACTATCGGCGGGATGGAACCGGCAACAAAGCAGCGGCAACACCAGTAGTTTGCCGCAAACAATCACCCAATATGCCGATGCCTCGCTCTCCATGAGCTGGGAAGTCGACGTATTCGGCAGTATCCGTAACCGGGTGAAAGCGCAGAAAGAGAATTTCGCTGCCTCCAAAGAAGAATACAACGCCGTCATGGTATCGCTTTGTGCACAGGTCGCATCGGCCTACATCAACCTGCGTGAATTGCAGCAGGAGGTCGATGTAGTTACCCAAAACTGTCTGTCGCAACAGGCTGTAGTCGAAATCACCCAGAAAAGGTATGAAACCGGCCTGGTGTCGAAGCTGGATGTGGCACAGGCACAATCCGTATATTACAGTACCAAGGCCTCGCTCCCCATGCTGGAAGCAGGTATCATCCAGTACACGAACGCCCTGGCTGTGCTGATGGGACTGTATCCGCAAGACGTTAAAGGACTGATCGACCATCCGCGTCCCCTGCCCGATTACATCGAAACCGTCGGAGTAGGATTCCCCGCCAACCTGTTACTGCGTCGTCCGGATATCCGTTCTGCCGAACGCCAAGTCAACGCCCAGGCCGCGACATTGGGTGCATCCAAATCCGACTGGTGGCCGCAGGTTTTCGTCAAAGGTTCCATCGGATTCGCTTCTCACGACATCGATAAGATAGCCAACCATAACAGCCTGACATATGAAATCGCACCCGCCATCTCCTGGAATTTCTTCCAGGGAGGCAAACTGGCACAGGCAACCCGCCTGGCAAAAGCCCAGTTAGACGAAACAATCAGGCAGTTCAACGAAACCGTCCTCACCTCCGTACAGGAAGTCGATAACGCGATGAGTTCCTATAAAAACTCCATCAAACAAATCGTCGCCCTCCGCGAAGTAGTCAACCAGGGCCAGCAAACGCTCGATCTCTCACTCGACCTGTATAAACAGGGACTGACGCCGTTTCAGAATGTACTGGATGCGCAACGCTCGCTGCTGTCGTATGAGAATCAATTGACACAAGCCAAAGGCCAGTCGCTCGTCTATCTGATTCAGCTCTACCAGGCACTGGGCGGAGGCTGGGACGAAAACGGGTATTAAGAAAGGTAGTTTACCAAACTAAAAAACACAAATATGAAAACATCTGTCAGAATCGCCCTGATCGCCTTGTCGGTCCTTACGCTGGCATCGTGCAAAGGGAAAAAGCAACCGGCGGAAACAGCCGCCCCTTCCATCAGCGTGGCAACACCGGAAGTAAAAGATATTACGCTGACAAAAGACTATCCCGGTTATCTGAGTTCGGAATTGACCGTCAATCTGGTGGCCCGGGTAAACGGTTATCTCCGGACTTCCCACCTGGTGGCCGGCAGCAAAGTGAAGAAGGGAGAACTCATCTTCGTGATCGAGCCCGACACTTATCAGGATAATGTGACCCAGGCTGAGGCGGCACTCAAAACCTCCAAAGCGCAACTCGACTATGCCCGCAGCAATTACGAGCGGATGAAAGAAGCCGCCAAAAGCGGAGCCGTCAGCCAGATACAGGTATTGCAGGCCCAATCGACCGCACAGGAAATGGAAGCATCCGTCCGTAATTCGGAAGCCGAACTGAATACGGCACGCACCAACCTCAGCTACTGCTATATCCGTGCCCCGTTCGACGGACGAATCACCCGGGCCACTTACGACATCGGCAATTATATCAACGGGGCGGCGCAACCCGTCACGCTGGCTACCCTTTATAAAGATGACAAAATGTTCGTCAACTTCAATATAGAAGATAACCAGTTTATGAAAATGATGATTACCGCCGCCCAAAACGATTCGACCGTCAAACTGCCGGAAACAATCGCCGTACATCTGGGAGACAACGGACGGCAAAACTACACCGGACAGTTGGATTATTTCTCTCCCAATGTCGACCTGTCGACCGGAACACTGAATGTCCGTGCCAACCTGGATAACAAGGACGGCGAACTGAAAAGCGGATTATACGTCACCATCACCCTGCCCTACAGCGAAAAACGGGATGCCGTCCTGGTACGCGACGCCTCTATCGGCACCGACCAGCTGGGCAAATATCTTTATATCGTAAACGATTCCAATATCGTACGGTACCGTCATATAGAACCGGGACAGTTGGTAGACGATACCTTACGCCAGGTCGTCAGCGGACTTGAACCGAACGAACGTTACGTCACCACCGCTTTATTGAAAGTGCGTGACGGAATGAGTATTACCCCTATAAAATAAGAACGTCATGGTAAAATTCTTTATAAACAGACCCATCTTTGCCACCGTTCTTGCCCTGATTATCGTGGTTGCGGGATTGGTCACACTCAACGTATTACCCATCGCCCAATATCCGGATATCACGCCGCCTACCGTACAGGTTTCGGCCGTTTATCCGGGAGCCGATGCGCAGACGGTTGCACAAACTGTCGGACTGCCGATCGAGCAACAGGTGAACGGTGTGGACGGAATGCTTTATATGAGCTCCAACTCCTCCAGTTCGGGCGCTTACTCACTGACCATCACTTTTGCTGTCGGTACGGACATCGACATGGCAACCGTCATGGTACAGAACCGTGTCAGCATTGCACAAAGCAGTCTGCCGGAAGCAGTAATCGTACAAGGAATCACGACTAAAAAGCAATCATCCAACATCGTGATGATGCTTTCCCTCACCTCCAGGGATTCTCTTTACGACGGACTTTATCTGAGCAACTATGCCAGCCTGAACCTGACCGACCAGCTGGCCCGTCTGCCGGGAGTCGGTTCGGTAAGTGTCATGGGAGCCGGCAACTACAGTATGCGTATCTGGCTCGACCCCGAAGTCATGCGCATCCGCAACCTGACGCCGGACATGGTTTTCCAGGCTATCTCCACACAGAACAGGCAGGTTTCTGCCGGTTATGTAGGGCAGCCAATTGCAGAGGCGAACAATCCTTATCAATACACCCTGACCGTAAAAGGCCGGCTGACTACGCCGGAGGAATTTGGCAATATCATCCTGCGGACAGAGCAAGGCGGTAAAATACTCCGGCTGAAAGATATTGCCCGTATCGAACTGGGCAGCTCCTCCTACAACGTGACTTCACGGTTACGGGGACAACAGGCTGCCGCCATTGCCATCTACCAGCTGCCCGGCTCCAACTCGCTGGAAGTATCCAAAGCCGTACGGGCAAAGATGGAAGAGATAGCCTCCACCCTTCCGCAAGGCGTCGAATACGGCGTTACCCTCGACACGACAGAAGTCATCAACGCTTCTATCGACGAAGTGTTGGTGACTTTCCTGGAAACAACAGCCCTGGTTGTCCTGGTTATTTTCCTTTTCCTCCAGAATTTCCGGGCGGTAATCATTCCCTGCCTCAGTATTCCTGTTTCATTGATAGGAACACTGGCTGTCATGGGGGCATTGGGATTCTCGGTCAACACATTAACGTTATTCGGATTGATCCTGGCGATTGCCATTGTGGTAGACGACGCAATCATTGTCGTCGAGAACTCGTCGCGATACATGGATACCGGGAAGTATACGGCACGCGAAGCGGTAACAAAAGCAATGAGCGAACTCGTCGGGCCAGTTATCGGTGTCGTATTGGTGCTGTTGGCGGTATTTATCCCGACCACTTTTATTGGCGGCATCTCCGGACAGCTTTACAAACAGTTTGCCCTGACGATTGCTGCCGCAACTGTCCTGAGCGGCATCAACTCATTGACATTGACACCGGCACTCTGCGCCCTGTTCCTGCGCGTCACTAACGACCCGAAGTTTGTCGTCTTCAAAGCCTTCAATAAGGTATACGACAAAACACAGAAGATCTACGATGATGTTGTCGACCGCATGTTGAAACATCAGCTGGTCACATTGATAATCTTCCTGATCGTTTCAGCTACGGCAGCCGTCATGTTCATGCGCTGGCCTTCGACCTTCATCCCGGAAGAAGACGACGGATATTTCATTATCTCCAGCCAGTTGCCGCCGGCCTCGAGCCTGCCACGCACCGAAGCCGTCAGCCAGAAAATCAACAAGATACTGGACACTTATCCGGAAGTCAAAACCTATATGGGAATAAACGGTTTCTCTGTGATGGGAGGCGGCGAACTGTCGAATACCGGTACCTATTTTGTCGTACTGAAGAACTGGAGCGAACGAAAAGGGAAAGGTCATACGGCACAAGATGTCGTCACCCGCTTCAACCGGGAAGCCTATGGCATCCAGGAAGCGCAAATCTTTGCTTTGGTTCCTCCCGCCATTCCCGGCCTGGGTGCTTCCGGCGGCCTGCAACTCCAACTGGAAGACCGCAAGAACCTGGGACCGACCGAAATGCAGCATGCCATACAGACATTGCTGGAAACATACCGTACCAAACCTCAACTTCTGAGTTTATCCAGTATGTATCAGGCGAATGTCCCCCAATACCGTCTGAATATCGACCGCGACAAGGTGCAGCTGCTGGGATTACAATTGAGCGATGTCTTCTCCACCCTCAGCTATTACATGGGAGCCGCCTATGTAAATGACTTTGTCGAGTTCGGGCGTATCTATCAGGTCAAGATTGAAGCCGGCGGACAGGCGCAGAAGGTCATCGATGATGTTATGCGGTTGAGTCTGGAAAACAGTTCCGGCAAGATGGTTCCTTTCTCCGCTTTTACAGAAGCGAAACAACAATTGGGATTGGACCAGATTAACCTGTATAATATGTATTCTTCTGCCTCCATCACTTGTATTGCCAATCCGAAATACAGTTCGGGAGAAGCCATACAGGCCATGGAAGAACTCATACAGGAACAGCTGGGCGACAATTTCGGTTACGAATGGACCTCCGTCGCCTATCAGGAGACCAAAGCCGGCTCGACCACGATGTTGATATTCGGTATGGCTTTACTGGTGGCCTTCCTGGTTCTTTCGGCACAATATGAAAGTTGGACAAGTCCGCTGGCAGCCATCATGGGATTGCCAATCGCCTTGCTGGGAGCCATTCTCGGTTGTTTCATTATGGGAGTGCCCGTCAGCGTCTATACGCAAATCGGGATTATCCTGTTGATAGCCCTCTCCGCAAAGAACGGTATCCTGATTGTCGAATTTGCCCGCGACTACCGTGCCGCCGGTAATCCGATACGCGAAGCGGCCCTCGAAGCCGGACACGTCCGCCTGCGTCCTATCCTGATGACTTCGTTCGCCTTTGTACTCGGAGTCATGCCGTTGTTGTTTGCCACCGGAGCAGGAGCAGCCAGCCGTGTATCATTGGGGGCAGCCGTTGTATTCGGTATGGCCATCAATACGATTTTTGCGACCGCCTTTATCCCCAGCTTCTACGAATGGATGCAAACCTTCCAGGAGAAATGGCTGGACAAAGCCTCTCCCAATAAAACTGCAACTAAAGCCTGATGCAGGTCTTTAGATTATAAAAAGAGGATGCGCCAAAAGGCTGTAACTTTTCGACGCATCCTCTTATCTATTCTGTTGCGGAATGATCACTCAATGTGATCAGAAAGTAATCCCACACATAGAACTGAGTACTTCCACATCCGATTTATAAATGGTATGTTCCCATCGCCGCCCGGCATTGTACTGGTCAAATTCCTTCAACGACAATTTATCTTCATTAAGGGTTCCGACCTGTTCGGGAGACAGGATCTCTGCATAGACGAACGTTCCTTTATCCGGTTCGAGTACAAGCGTATTACGGGGTTGAATGCTCATCGACTTTTCAAAATCATCCAATGCTATAATACGGAATCTTTTCTCCCCGTCTTTATCCGCGATCAGCAAAAGATAGTCTGTTTTATGGGCCGGAGACAAAAAGAGCAGTCCGTCTACCGAATCGATGAATGCCAGTGGAGTATTGGGTTGCGATATTCCTTTTTTCAGATTCGACAGGCCGACCTCGCCATTGGCGAAAACTGCAACCAGGATATCCTCTTTATCTTCCGGATTATACGAGAACAGGACTTTTCCCTCGCCTCCCCAAACACCTATTTTGGGACTGGGAGAACTGGCGATCTTTCCGTTGGCAAACAAAGAAACGAATAAGTACCCCGGCGTATATCCGTGGTCCGGTTTCTTTATCAGGGGGTTCGTTCGCAAACCGGATGTTTTGCACGCATACGCTTTGTTTTTAGCTTTTCCCTTCTCACTGTCTTTTTTTATCTCGCGCATTGGCGGAAGAACGGTCTCCTCTTTTACTTCTACTTCCGGCAGGAGAAAAATCTCCTGTTGCACATTATTGTCTTGTTGTACCTTAAAAATGTATTCTTTCCGTTCCTCGCTGAAGAATACCGGAAACTCAGGCTTCTTAGGTGTTGAATCCAGTTTCAGTGTACGCCTTTGTTTAACAAACTCGTCCACGTTGCACACCGCCTTTGCCATACTTGAACTGCCTGTTCGGGTATATACAACCCCTTTCACCTTCACCACTTCATTGATCGGCACCACCCTAAAGGCCAATACCATCCTCCCGTCTTCATATTCATAGATCCGGCAACGGATATTTTCCTGATACCGGTTCCGGTCTTCTTCTTTTTCTCCCAACTGGCAAATGATACTTCTGTTGACTTCACGAAGGTAGACATCACTGTCGTTACGGGCAAATTTCAAATCCTCTGCCAACCCGTTCAGATAGCCTTTGTCGTTGACGCCGATATAAAGCGTTCCTCCGTCTGTATTCATGAAAGAGGCTATGACACGGGCCAGGACGACACTCTGATCTTCGCCGGCATTTTTATTGGCATGAATAAAGGCCGATGTCTTAAATTCCTTCTCCATGCCTTCATGCCCGAAGTAGACCGGAACATATGTCTTCTTTTCTTTCCCGGGATCCTTAAAGCCCAGCAGCAAATTGATGCTTTTATAGATAACCTCCTGCAACTCCGTATCTTTCTCCCTCAGAAAACGAACAATACTGAAATAGCGGGCCAATTCCGAAACAAGCGGGTTCTTGTCCTGCATAAAAGAGTTCAAGAGCGAGAAAGAGTCTTTTTCATACAACGTCTGCATCACCCGTATCACCTGCCGGCACTGTTTCAGATTGCGGCCATAACGGTTTATATCCATGAGCTCCATCTTCTTCAGCAGATCGCGGAACTTTTGTATGTTCGCTTCCGAAAAACGGGTATGATAAGGCTCCGTCATCAGCACTTCTACATTATATATATAGTCGGCACAAAGTTGGTAATAACGAGCCAACGCCTGGTTGCCGGTGAAGTTACACAAGAGACTCAATATGTTATATACATTGAACCGTTCGGTAGAATCATCCAGTTCCAAAACCAGCGAATCCACGCAAAAGATCAGTTCGCGCACCAGTTCGATCGTTAATGCCGGGTTATCAGCAAGCGTGCTCTTCACCTCTTTTTCCACTACTTCTTTGCTTTCTTTCATATCGCAAGGAGTAATATTCACATTTTCCAGGCTCAGATCTTTCAGGGCGACGAAAAAAGGGTTATTCTCTTTCTTCTGATCGGTCAATAACACGGAATCGCCGTCTCCTTTATAAATCTCTTTTGTCAGAAATATAAAGAAATCGCGTATATTCTCCAACACGGACCGGTCGAAAGCCGCATGGTCAGGACGAGGCACATGCGACTGCACATTGATCGTATTTTTCAGTTTGTGGGAAAGGAGACCGACATATTCAACCTTAAAGATATCTCCGATCCGGTATTTTTTATGCGAGGTCAAAGCAGTCGTAGCCGTAGCTCCGGACGAAAGCAACCACCAGACTTTCCCGTCACGAACTTCGACTACCTTCCCCTGCAATGCTTTCCGCCGTACACATTCCGGATAAATAAATTCATTGAAATCCTGTATCAGGGATAAAAGAATTTCACCTTTCTCCACTTCTTTTATTTTAGCCTGAAACAATTGGTTGACAGAAAACAGATCGGAAAATCCGGGAATCATGCTATAACAGGAATTGATATAGGCAAAAGGCAAACGGGCTTTCATTCCCTGATAAGTTTTGTCGATTATTTCCGCATACATCGACATCGATTCTTTATTAATCGATAAAATACGAATATTTACCCGCTCGTCAGGCGAAGGATAGACAATCCCCGGAAATTCTTCTTCCGACTTCTTCGCAATAAACGCTTCTTCTTCAGGAAACATCTCGACAACCGGTTTGCTGCCCTGCAAAGAAAGAGGAAAATCTTCCGCCAGTTGCTTCCAGTACAACCTGTAATCTTTTATGGTCTTACAGGCATCGAACGAACAGACCGGTTTATCGAATAAGGCCACAAACAACCTGTTATTCAACACAGATACCCGGTCTTTGCGCCCTTTCCATAAAAGGGAAGCATGGGGCAAATGTGTACTGAGCGTAAAACCATCGTTATCGAGTGTCAGCGTATTCGATACATTGCTATACTGTTGCCACTTAAGTGCCTGCTCAAAAACAGGACAGGCAGCATCTTCAATTGGTATCGTAACGAGTTGTTCCAACATACGCCTTTCATCATAATCACACAAACTGTCCCAGCGGATTTTGCCATTCAGCCGATTCTCTCCGGTTAGCAGCGTATACGATTTATTTTTCAGTACACCGCCATAAACAGAAGGGATACGGGATAAATACCGGCAAATACGTGCAGCGATCACCGCCCGGTCAGAATCGGCAACATCTGCCTCTTTCGATACCAGGTAGAGGAAAGCATGTATTTGTATCGCATTCGTAATAACCGGATGGACAGTGTTCCATTCATCCATGTACCATACTTCGGCAGTCTTATCTTCCACCGCCTGCGCTTTTCTTTTTAACAGGCTGTATAACTCTGCAAGTTCGTTTTTCCCGATTCGCTTGCTTGCTATCAGTTCATTAATCAAACGGACAACCAACATCAAAGCATTCGTCAGAACATCCGTGTCATAGGATAAAAGATATAATATCTGCCGGATTTCTTTTTCTGCATGCCAAAGATTCCCGCTCGCTTTCAACCTGAACAGTATGCTCGCCAGCCGAGATTCGGTCCTTTTATCCAAAATGCATTTACATGCTTCTATTTTCCCTTGCAAATTATCCATCCGCCGAAAGATTTCCTCCCGCTTCTGCTCCACATCATCTTTATAGACAGACTGCAAGTAATCTGATCCTTCACTGATCCACTTAAAAATATCCAAAGCAAGAGTAAACGCTCCGATCGCATTTTTTCTGTCTTTCTGCAAACATTCTGCATGCAGTTCTTCGAAAGCAGCGATTGCCTCTATCCAGGAAACATCATTATTCCGATATAATAGCTGCGCTTTCCTTAATAAAAGATTCGATATATGGTAACTGGACGGACATCTGTTCTTTACAATCCCTATATCCAAAGAGGTGTGAGCTGATATATAATTTACAGTCTTCGTAAAATCAATACGGGTCGATCCTTCCAGTGAAAGATTGTTTTCATATAAAGTGTTTATAGTCAGATCAGTCATATGCGTTATTCTGTTTTTTTAGTTCATATTTTTATTCAAAGCCAACAATTAGGCAAACGCCTTGATTCCTGAAGGCTAAATATACTACAATAATCTGAAAAACCAAATGAGATTGATGATTAATACCAAATCTTTATCAGGCCGGACAACCGTTTGTTGTTTCTCCTGATAAATAACCCTTATCCACGTATCAAAATTACCTATTTGATTTCTGCTGAATAACATTTTACTTTTGTTCAATAATTAAAAACAAAAGCTGTGTCCGTTCGGTTACATTAATATTCAAGGGTAGAATGTCGTCGACTATATACAGATAAAAAATTCATCTATGGAGAACAAGAAACTCACAGCTGCCAACGGTCGTCCCGTAGCAGACAATCAGAACATCCAGACAGTAGGTCCGCGTGGACAAGTGTTGTTACAAGATCCGTGGTTTTTGGAGAAACTGGCCCATTTCGACCGCGAAGTTATTCCCGAAAGACGTATGCATGCCAAAGGCTCCGGAGCATTCGGTACTTTCACCGTCACACATGACATTACAAAGTACACAAAAGCAGCAATCTTCAGTGAAGTAGGCAAGCAGACCGAATGTTTCGTCCGCTTCTCCACTGTTGCCGGCGAACGCGGAGCGGCCGATGCCGAACGTGATATCCGCGGCTTTGCCATGAAGTTTTATACGGAAGAAGGTAACTGGGATTTAGTCGGAAACAATACTCCGGTATTTTTCCTGCGCGACCCGCTGAAGTTTCCCGACCTTAACCACGCCATCAAAAGAGATCCGAAAACGAACATGCGCAGTGCAAACAACAACTGGGATTTCTGGACGTTACTTCCTGAAGCATTGCATCAGGTTACCATCACAATGAGCTCACGTGGAATCCCTTACTCCTATCGTCACATGCATGGATTCGGTAGTCATACGTATAGCTTTATCAATGCAAAGAACGAACGTATCTGGGTGAAATTCCACCTGCGGACATTACAGGGAATCAAGAACCTGACAGACCAGGAAGCAGAAGCAATCATCGCCAAAGACCGCGAGTCGCATCAGCGTGATTTGTTTGAAAGCATTGAAAAGGGAGATTTCCCTAAATGGAAATTCCAGATTCAGTTGATGACGGAAGAGCAGGCAGACAACTATCGTATCAATCCGTTCGACCTGACAAAAGTATGGCCGCACGGTGACTTTCCACTGCAAGACGTGGGCATCCTCGAACTGAACCGTAATCCGGAAAACTATTTCGCCGATGTGGAACAAGCCGCATTCAACCCGATAAATACAGTAGAAGGTATCGGCTTCTCTCCCGACAAGATGCTTCAGGGACGCCTTTTCTCTTACGGCGATGCACAACGCTATCGTCTGGGAGTCAACTCCGAACAAATACCGGTAAACAAACCCCGCTGTCCTTTCCATGCTTATCACCGCGATGGAGCTATGCGTGTAGACGGAAACTATGGTGCCGCAAAAGGATACGAACCGAACAGCTATGGCGAATGGCAGGACTCTCCCGAAAAGAAAGAACCGCCTTTGAAAGCGAACGGCGACATCTATAATTATAACGAACGCGAATACGATGACGATTATTACAGCCAGCCGGGTGCTTTATTCCGCCTGATGCCGCCCGACGAACAGCAGGTGTTATTCGAAAACACCGCCCGCCAGATCGGTGGTGCCGAACTGTTCATCCAGCAACGTCACGTACGCAACTGTTACAAAGCCGATCCAGCTTATGGCAAAGGCGTTGCCGATGCGTTAGGCATCAGTCTGGAAGATGCATTGAAAGAAACAAGATAATTACTTGCTAAGGGGTTCCAGTTTCCTGCCTGGGAAACTGGAGTTCCCTCCGCAGGAAATTACCGGACCTCCAACTCTACTACCTCGCCGATCTCCGGAGCAATCAGGTCCAGTGAGTTTCGGGTAGCTGCTTCAAGTTCATTCTTCAACGGTTCGTCCCAGGGATGACGGGCAAGTGCGTATTTGGAATGATGGACAGTGACGAGCCTTTTCGCTTTCAGATCGCGGGCAGCCTCACCCAGGGCAGTCGGCATCAGATGGATATGTTGCCAATCTTCGTTATATTGTCCGTTTTCCAGAATAGCCAGATCAATGTGCGGATATTGGCGGCCGATTTCTTCAAAATGCGTGTCGTAACCGCCGTCACCTCCTATATAGACCTTACGTGAAGGAGTTTCAAGCAGGAAAGAAGCCCAAAGAGTTTGGTTGGGAGTCAGTCCGCGTCCTGAGAAATGACGGGCAGGCAGGCAATGAACGGTAAAACCATTGTCCAGCAAGGCGTCTTCCTTCCAATCCAGTTCCACCAGATTCTCTTTGTCATATCCCCAACGCTCGAAATGCTCACCTACGCCTAAAGGACAGATAACTTTCCGTACCCGTTCTTTCAACTGCACCACTGTCTGATAATCCAAATGATCCCAGTGGTCGTGGCTAATAACCAGGTAGTCAATCTCCGGCATATCCTCCGGTTTATAAATATCCGTGCCTTTAAACGGCTTGTTGACAAAAGATACGGGCGAAGCCATACAGAAAACCGGGTCGACCAGCACACGCTTTCCCGATAACTGGAGCAGATAAGAAGAGTGACCGAACCAGACCATCCAGTCAGAGTCTTCCGGCAAGGTTTTCAGGTCGGTCTTAATTGCCTGCACAGGTTTATCGGGATAAAGTCTTTCCGGTTTTGAAAACAGGAACTTCCACATAGCCCGTAAGCGCCCACCTTCCGAAGTCACCACTTCCGTGAGACGGTGATTTTGGAATGCCCCATCCCTGTACTGGGGCGAACGTTTGATTTTTTCCAGCCGTTCGCCTTTGGGCAGACGTCCGAAACTCGGCTGGTTAACAAATGCAATACCAGCCACTCCCAATACGATCAGTATACCTATAATTATTCCTGCTACCATACGCCACTTACTCTTTTTTATTAAGTTCATAAACCGAGTTCTTTGTTTTTATTGATGATACAAAAATAGAACAATCCGGCGAGGTCGCTGGTAGACGAATTACAGATATAATTACCATTATTACAGTATCTATCCGTTACTCGCCTAATTATATACGGCTAAAGAAATTTTACTTTTTTGTAGGAAACGAAAGAATATGCCAGGTCACCCCGATACTTATCAGGATCAGCAAGATTTTCACCCAAAGATATTCAATAAGGAAAAGAGAAGTAAGAATGGCAGACAGCCACATCACCGCCACCGAGATAATCTTTGAACGTAACGGGATTGCTTTGTCTACCAGATAATTCCGGATATACGGTCCGAAATAACGGTTATCCATCGCCCGGTTATATAACTTTTCGGAACTACGGATATAAAACCAGCAGGTAAGTAACCAGAAAGGAGTAGTCGGGAGCAACGGAACAAATATGCCGATTGCTCCCAATATCAGGAAGAAAGAACCCAGTGTTATATAGATAATGCGCCTGGTTTCCTTCATTATTATTCTACTGTATAATCACCGATTTGTTTGAAACCGTTGAGGAAATCTTTTATTTCCATCCGTTTCTTTCCGGCCAGCTGCAATGTCAGGAGACGAATATAACCGTCTTCAACAGCCACATCGACATAACTCTTTGCATCCGTACAGATAGTGCCGGTTGCCAGGTCATGCGAAGCCGGACGCTTTTCCGTTTTATACACTTTCAACGCCATGCGGCTTCCGTCCGGAGCAACCAACTCCGTCCATGCAGCAGGATAAGGAGAGAGTCCGCGAACAAAATCATATATCTTCTTCAACGGTTGATTCCAGTTTATCCGGCAGGTTTCCTTAAATATTTTCGGAGCCGGGCGAAGTTCTGCCGGGTCTTTAAAAAACTCTTCCTGGGGAACGGCATCCACTTTTCCTTCCAGCAGCAAGTCCACCGTTTCCGTCACCAGGCCGGCGCCCATAGTCATCAGGGCATCGTGTACGATTCCGACATCATCCGTATCGGCTATCGGCAAATGTTTCTGACGGATAATCTTGCCGGTATCTATTTCATGTGTCAGGAAAAAGGTGGTCGCACCCGTTTCTGTATCGCCATTAATCACCGCCCAGTTGATGGGAGCCGCCCCGCGGTACTGCGGCAGCAAAGACGCATGAAGATTGAATGTTCCGAAACGGGGCATATTCCAGACAACCTCCGGCAGCATGCGGAAGGCGACCACAATCTGCAAATCAGCCTCCAAAGCACGTAACTCTGCGAGGAATGCCTCATCTTTCAACTTCTCCGGCTGCAAGACAGGAAGGTTCTGCGACACGGCATATTCCTTCACCGGGCTTGCCTGCAAGACACTTCCGTGACGTCCGACCGGTTTGTCCGGCATCGTAATTACTCCTACTACATTATATCCGCCTTCGACCAAGGCTTTCAGGCTCTCCACCGCAAAATCGGGGGTGCCCATATATACAATCCGTAACTCTTTTTTTTCCATCTTTTTAATCTCCTGAAAAGTTTTCTACCAATACTTCGCGGTATGAATTAAATATCTTTGATTTCGACATAAAGCCGACATAACGTCCTTCTTCATCCACTACGGGAAGGTTCCAGGCCTTTGTATCATCAAAAATACCCATGATTTGCTCCATCGGTGTCCCGATACATATCTTAGCCGGAGCCGACACCATGAACTTGGATACATGGAACCTGTTATATAACTCCGGACGGAACATAATGTTGCGGATATTATCCAGCAACACGATTCCCAGCAAAACGCCCTTTTCATCGACTACCGGGAACGAGTTACGTCCGCTCTTTGCTATCACTTTCACCATATCTCCCAGCGACATTTCCGGAGAAACGACCTGGAAGTCCTTTTCAATCACGCTATCCGTATTCAGCAAAGTCAGTACGGCGCGGTCTTTATGATGGGTCAGCAATTCGCCTTTCTGTGCCAGACGCATCGAATAGATACTGTGAGGCTCGAACATCAGAATCGTCAGGTACGAACTGATGGAAACAATCATCAACGGCAGGAAAAGGTCGTATCCACCGGTAAGTTCCGCAATCAGGAACACACCGGTAAGCGGTGCATGCATGACACCCGACATAATTCCCGCCATCCCCAGCAACGCAAAATTCTTCTCGGAAATATACATGGTGAAAGGGAAATAATTGGAAGCATGCGCAAAAAGGAAACCGGAAATACAGCCCAGATACAAGCTTGGTGCAAAGATACCACCGCATCCCCCGCCGGCATTGGTCGCACTCGAGGCAAACACTTTAGTCAGCAGAATCAGGAACAGGAATACCAGTATTCCCCAGTACGTATCATTCAAATCATAGAACAAACTCTTATCCATTATATGGGAGAACTGCCCGTTCAGCAGCGAGCCAATCGTGTCGTAACCTTCACCATACAACGGAGGGAAAAGGAAGATAAGCACACTCAGCATAACACCGCCGAGCAGGAACTTCTTCCAATACACCCCCAACTTGCGGTACATCCCTTCCACCCGGTTCATCACCCGCGTAAAATAAAGGGAAACCAATCCGCAGAAGACGCCCAGCAACAACACGTACGGGATACGTTCTATCTCGAACACTTCTGTCTGCGAGAATTTAAACATCGCTTCCGTCCCCGTAAAAATATAGGAAACCGTCGCCGCCGTCACCGATGAAATCAGCAAAGGCAACACCGACGTCATCGTCAGGTCGAGCAACAAGACCTCGATCACAAAAACCAACCCGGCAATCGGCGCCTTAAAGATACCGGCAATTGCACCTGCCGCACCGCAACCGACCAACAGCATCAACGTCTTCTGCTCCATCCGGAACAGGCGTCCGAGATTGGAACCGATGGCCGCTCCTGTCAGTACAATCGGGGCCTCCGCTCCTACCGAACCACCAAACCCGATCGTCACCGAACTGGCCACAATAGAAGTCCAGGTATTATGAGGCTTGATACGGCTTTTGCGCTGCGAAATAGCATAGAGGATTTTCGTTACCCCATGGCTGATATCGTCACGCACAATATACTTTACAAACAAACCTGCCAGCAAAATACCAATTACCGGATAAAGCAGGTACAGGTAATTCACCCCGCTCACATCAAAATTTCCGGTAAGCAAATGCTGAATTAGGTGTATCAACTGTTTTAGGATAATCGCAGACGCTGCCGTGCATATCCCGACCAGAAAACTGATTACCAGAATAAAATGCTTTTCTTTTATATGCTTGTCCCTCCACAACAGGAACCTGTAAAATAAACCTTCTTTTGCCATTTCAAATACCTTTACCTGTAAATACCGTTCTCACCGTATAAATCAAAATTGTTATATCCAGCACTAACGACATATTTTCATAATATAATATATCATACTTTAAACGCTCTATCATCTTATCGACATCATTGGCATAACCGTATTTCACCATTCCCAATGAAGTAATACCCGGTCTCACATTATGTAACAAATAATAAAAAGGAGCTTTTTTCACAATCTGGTCGATAAAATACTTCCGTTCCGGCCGTGGACCGACGATTGACATATCGCCTTTCAGTACATTCCAGAACTGCGGAAACTCGTCCAGCCGGTATTTCCTCAATATATGGCCGAACGGAGTAATCCGTTTATCCTTCTCCGATGAAAGCAGAGGACCGTTATCTTCCGCATCCACATACATCGTCCGGAACTTATAGATATAAAAAGGTTTCCCCATATATCCAATCCGTTCCTGGCGGAAAAAGACCGGTCCCGGCGAATCTTTCTTCACCCGCCAGGCTATATAAAGGTACATCGGCGAGAGTATCAGCAAGACCAGTACAGAGACCACCTTATCCATCACAAACTTTATATTCTTTTCCACCGCCGACAGGTTATTCTCCGTCACATTTACCAGCGGAATCCCACGGATTGTCTTTATCTTCACCTGCGACAACATGCTCAACTTATCCGCCAGCACCTTGATCGGCAGTTTATAATGATAAAGCGAATACAAAATCGTCAACAGTTTTTTGTTGTCCTCCGTTTCGGCAGCCAGTACCAGTTCATCAATTTTCTTATCTGCCACAACCGAAGCCAATCCGGATAAAGTTCCGGCAACCAGCTCTTTCTCCACTTCCACCGGAGTCGCATCGTCTTCGGGAATAAAACCTGAAATATGGTATCCCATCCGGTACAAATCACCCGCAATGCGGACCGCTTTCTTCCCGGCACCGATAATAAGTACGTTCATTGCCAACTCCCGGCTCTTAATCTTCCGCAAACCGCTCTGTGTAATTGCCAGGCGGGGAATATACGTCAGAAAGAACTGCAATCCGAGAAGGACAAAGAACAACTCATAATAAATATGGAAAGAGCGAGGCAAATCATTCAGCACCACAACAAAGAATATAAATACCACTCCGATTAATGTCGTCACGAACGTAGAGAATAACTCCGTCAGCCTAGACTTACCGAATGGTTTGTTGTAGTAACCCGAAAAATAATATAAGATCAGCCAGAAGAACGGAACGAACAACTGTCCTTTCAGCACCTGCATATACCCCAGATAACTGGTAAAGGAAGTAGCGCCCTCATATACTGCCAATTCTTCATAGCGCAACCAGTTAAATAAAAACCAGGCTACGGCTGCCGATATAAAATCCGATAATATGTATTTTGCGGCCTCTCTGCTTCTTTTCATTATTATCTAATCACCTGAATAAGACCTCCGGCACCCAATTTAATGATGTTCGACGGTTGTGCCTTGCTCATATCATCCTGGCGGTAGGAAACGATGTAATCCACACCATTCTTTATCACCTCGGACACTTCAGAGAAATTGGCCGGAGACAATTCCCCGCTCACATTGGCAGAAGTAGAGACCAACGGTTTACGGAAACGCTCACATAACTTATGGGAAAATTCTTCATTAGTAATACGGATACCTACACTGCCATCGTCAGCCAGCAGATTCTTTGCCAGGTTCTTCGCATTCGAATAAATAATTGTCAGCGGCTTATCCGCTACTTCTATCAAATCCCAGGCAATATCCGGAATATCGTTCACGTACATATTTAATTTGGCAGAACTATCCATAAGAACCAGCATAGCCTTATTGTCTGCTCTTCTCTTTAACTCGTACACACGCTGTACGGCATCCTCGTTGGTCGCATCGCAACCGATCCCCCAGATAGTATCTGTCGGATAAAGGATTATCCCCCCTTCCTGCATCACTTCGCAGGCTTTTTTAATATCTTCCGTCATTGTTTTTTAGAATATTGTGACAAATATACAGGTTTATTTTCCAACTAACGATATATAGGGGAATAATTATATGTATAGTATACTATATACTTTGTATGCATAAATTCGTACATTTGCATCACAGAGAGTTGAACTCATCCTAAATACGGCTAGATTATGGAGACAAAAAAACGTATACCGATAGGTATCAGCGACTACAAAATGCTGATTGACGAGAATTACTATTATATTGACAAAACGGATTTTATCCGCCAGTTAGTAGAAGAAGGTAGTCTGATTACAATGCTCCCACGCCCACGCCGTTTTGGTAAGACACTCAATCTCTCCATGCTCCGGTATTTCTTCGAACGGACAGAAGGGAATATATACAGGCATCTCTTTAACGGAAAAAAGATCGAACAATGGAAAGATTTTGATCGTTATCAAGGTAAATACCCTGTTATCACATTGACACTGAAAGACTGCAAGGCCGAAACATTTGAAGGAGCACTGGAACGGATAGCCGAGGAAGTACAACAGGAATACATCAGGCATAGATATTTACCGGACAATCCTGATATGGAGAAATCCTATCGCTCCACCTTCGAAATTATTCGTGCCGGCAATCCGACGCAAGTCCAGTTGGAAAGTTCTCTCGGCCTATTGACAGATCTTCTCACAACTCACTGGGGTATTCCGCCTCTGGTATTGCTCGACGAATATGATACGCCAATACATACGGCATTCGATAAAGGATATTACGACACCATGATCGGCTTTATGCGTAACTTTATGTCGAAAGTATTCAAAGACAATACGGATATTTTCAGAGGAGTCATTACCGGCATATTGCGGGTGAGCAAAGAATCCATATTCAGCGGCCTCAACAATATAGCTGTAGACACCATACTCGATAAAAAAATGTGTTCGGCCTTTGGCTTTACTCAGGAAGAAACCGACCAGATGCTGGATGACTACGAGTTATCTTCACATAAGGAAGAAGTACGCCAATGGTACAACGGATATCTTTTAGGCAATCAGGTAATATACAATCCCTGGTCTGTATTAAATTATACTGATAGTAAAGGAAAACTGATCCCTTACTGGGTCAACACCGGTTCTGATGTACTATTACGTCACCTTGTTGCAAATGGTCCTTCTGTGATTCGTCACGGAATTGAGGCGCTGATACAGGGTGAATCAGTTTACAGTACAATAAACGATAAGCTGGCTTTCCCCGATTTACTGGCAAGTCCGGTCAATATCTGGTCATTCATGCTGTTCAGCGGATACCTGAAAGCATCCGAACCAGTCTTACAAAACAACAACCTGATCCGATATACGCTCCAGGTTCCGAATCGGGAAATATCGACCGTATTCTATACGATCATTCAGAACTGGATAAATAACGGTCCGGTCAAGAACGACCGCCTTGAAACAATGTTGCAAGCTCTTGACGAAAATAATATGCCGATCTTCCAGCGACTCCTTAACGACTTTGTAGTCAACACACTGTCCTATTACGACACATCCGGACGTGACCCGGAGAAAGTCTATCAAGCGTTCCTACTCGGAATGCTAGTCAGCAACGGAGCCTACGAAATAAGCAGTAACCGGGAAGCAGGTCTTGGCAGATACGACATTTTGATGCGTCCCCGTGACCTCAGTAAACGGGGCATCATTATGGAACTGAAATTATTCGACCCACTGTATGATGAATCCGTTGAAGAAACACTCTCATCCGCCCTGCGGCAGATAGAAGACAAGCAGTACACTGCCAGCCTCCATGCTGTCGGTATCACAAATGTGCTGGAAATGGCGATCACTTTCGATGGGAAACGAGTTTGGATTAAAACCAAAGAACAGCCTTTGTAAATTTCAAATAAGCATATCTCTCTTACATTTGTTATATATTACATTTATAAGAGATGATTTATGACCTACACATCAATTAAAATCAAACGGCGGAAAACGACGTTGAGGGGAAAGCCGGTATCGCTTTTCGTTCAGTTGATCTGTCACCGCCAGACAAGACGCATTCCGTTGGATATACGGATTTGCGAAGAAGAATGGAATCCCCACGAAGAAAAGTTGCAAATACCGGAAGATACCGGCTCTTCGCGAAACAGCTATCTGCTGAAGGGGAATGAAATGCTCCTGAAAGTCCGCCACAAAATCGGGCTACTCATCATGCAACTGGAAAAACAGGGTGACTACTCCGTTGATGACCTGCTGGTAGCTTACCAAGCACAAAACAGGCCACATACCCTTTCCGGGTATATCGAGTATCGGGCAAAAGAACTTACGGAACAGAAAAAAACAGCCTCCGCTCATCATTGTCGAAGCCTGCGTAACAGTTTCGCCCGTTTTCTCAGCCAGAAAAAAAAGATCGCGGAAAACTTCACGCTACAAGCTATCAACGAACAGATAATAATCGATTATGCCGGGTATCTGGAAGCATTGAAACTCGATCCCAACACCGTCTCTTTCTACCTCCGTGTGTTGCGCTCTATCCTGAACAGGGCGGCAGACGACGGACTGATCGAAAGACAGCCATCCCTTTTCCGCAAAGTAAATACCCGGATTGAGAAAACCGAGAAACGCGCCGTTGCCCCGCAGGTAATGCAAAAGATCATGCATCTGGACGACAAACAACTTAAGAACTCGGCAACCCTGCGGATGGCTGTAGACCTTTTCCTGTTTGCTTACTATGCACAAGGCATGGCATTCATCGATATCGCTTACCTGACAAAGAATAACATACGGGGTAAATACCTGGTCTACGTCAGAAGAAAAACCGGACAGACACTAAAGGTTAAGATATTACCGGTTATGCAAGCCATTATCGAGCGTTACCAGAATGAAAAATGGCCCTACCTGTTTCCTGTACTTAAAACACAGGATACCTCCTATAAAAAATACGAGAGTGCCCTCCGCCTGCAAAACCTGCGGCTCAAAACTATCGGAGAAATAGTCGGAACCAAGCTGTCCACCTATATTCCCCGGCATACTTGGGCCAGCATGGCGAAAACAAGAGGCATACCGGAAGAACTGATCTCCGAAGGTATGGGACACACTTCCTTGGAAACAACACACATTTACATGACATCATTGGATGATTCCAGAATGGACCGTGTTAATGAATTTGTGATTACGGGAAGAATTTCAAAAGGAAAGAAGTTTTGGAAAGATTCTGTCTCTTGGTAAGAGACGGAAAAGACTGTTTCCTTAATTGTTAAAACGTTGCAAATGTAATAACGTTTTTTTAAACCAGCAAAGAAAAAGGCTTATTAATCAACAATGAAGCCTTTACATTCGGCATATCGCCAAATGTTATAACACATTTTAAGGAAAGAACTACATGTTACAAACTTCTTCCCTATGTCCTTTATTTCCCTTTATCTAATCCTTCTACTTATCCTTACTATCTAATTATCAGATGTTTCACAATTGTTTTACAATTTTGGAGGCATTACAACGCTTACAATACCGCATCTTATTCGCCCCTTGCAGGGACCTTCACCGATGTATCAAATAACCTCCGGCTTCACCGGAGGCTATTCACAGTCGTCCCCTTCGGTGTCGCTCCGACATCAATGAAATTCGCAAACTACGCCTAAAAAGCACCTTGTTAAACCCTTTTTGTTTTACATGTTGTTTTACTAGGCTACTCCATTTCGAACGATACATACGGCATACGAATTATTTTTCAACACATAACAAATACCTCTTCTCCTCACTTCCGTCTCTTACCAAGAGACGGAAAGACAATTAAGAATATAGCGTGTATAAAAAGTCACCATTTATGTATAAACATTATTGTATTCCCGTATTCCTGTTTCTTCTGTCGTTATGCACATCGTCCCGACTTCACGGGCAGCAAACGGCACTGAAAACAAATCTGCTATTCCTGGCTACCACTACACCGAACGCCGGAGTGGAAATTGCCCTGAACGATCGTCTCACTCTCGACCTCTGGGGAGCCTACAATGCCTGGAAATTTCCCAACGACATGAAACTGAATTTATACCTCATACAACCGGAACTGCGCTACTGGCCCTGTCAAAAGTTTGAAGGACATTTCGTAGGAGTCCACGGTCATTACGGACATTTTAATATAGGACAGATCCCTTTTATCTCCGGTCTGAAAGAACACATACTTCGAGGCGACCTCTATGGCGGTGGGGTAACTTATGGTTATCACTGGGCCGTAGGCGACCGATGGGGATTCGAAGCTATGATCGGTGCCGGATATGTCCGGCTGGACTACACCAAATATCGTTGCGCCGAATGTGCCGAAGCCGTCGGACGCTACACCCGAAGTTACTTCGGGCCTACCCGCATAGGTTTCTCTGTCATCTATTTTCTACGCTAATATCTATCCGTTATGAAACAATATGCTTTACATTATATATATATGCCGCCCTGTTCCTGGTTGTAGCTACCGCCGCTACTCCTTCCGCCTGTATGGCACAGGGAATACGTATCATACCCCGTTCCATACAGGTACTGCGCGACAGCCTTCATCTGCATCTGCTAATGGATTTGAACCAGGTAAGTGTCGGCAGCAGCCTGGCAATCACCTTTACACCGGTACTCAGCCACAAGAAACAGCAACTTGATTTACCGGCTGTGGTCATCAGCGGTACACGCCGCGAACGAACCGACCGCCGCGAACGGTTCCTGGAACACAATACGGACGAAACGGCTTTTTATACCCGCCTGCACAACAACCGCCGGACAGATTCCCGGACGGTCGATTACCGCATATCCGTCCCTTTCGCATCCTGGATGCAGCATGCCTCACTCCTGCTCCGGCAGGAAAGCAAGGACTGCTGCGAACACTACCTGCTCGGCACCGACACACTGAAAAAAGACCTCGCATTGGCAATCCGGTCCGCTGGCGCATCTGTGGCACAAATCGCAGTTGCCGCACCGACAACCGGGAAGGCGACAATCAGGCCGGAACAACCGGCCATCCCCCGGAAGACAACTACCGTTACGACTGCTGCGAACGTTACGCCTACGACACCTGCCAGGGTTGTTGCAGCGGAACCGGCTTTCGCTGATATGGTTTCCTGGCTGACACCGATAGCTGCAAACAACGGCAAGAACCGGAGCCGTACCGCCACCCTCTATCTGGACTATCCGCTGGGAAAAGACGATATTTATCCCGATTACAAGAACAACCGCCACGAACTCGATAAGATAGGTAAGCTGGTGACACCCCTGCTCGACAGCAATTTTTCCGAGATCGACGAAATACGTATCTGCGGCTACGCCTCACCCGACGGAAATTACCGCGACAACGAAACACTCTCGGCTACACGTGCCGCACGTTTCTCCGAATATGTGCGCATTACCTATGGATTACCCCGCAGTCTTTTCAGCGTCAGTTCCGTTGCCGAAGACTGGGAAGGCCTGATCGACCTCCTGCAACAGACCAGTCCGCCCTATCGGGAGGCTGCTCTCGACATCATCCGCCGCTACGGCATCTTCAATGGACGCGAAAGGGAATTGATGAACCTGCAAGGCGGTATTCCTTATAAGACCATGCTGCGCGAACTCTTTCCCCGATTGCGCCGTATCGAGGTGACCGTCAGTTACCGCGTGCGAGCCGTCAGTTCCGACGAAGCCGCCGACCTGCTCTATACCCATGCCGACCTGCTCAGTCTCGAAGAAATATATGAAGTGGCGCGTTACTATCGGCCCGGCACCGACCAGTACCGCGAGATTTACGAGATAGCCGCCTACCACTTCCCCGACGACGTGGTGGCAAACATCAATGCCGCCTCCGCCGTGATGCTAACGGGCGACCTGATCTCGGCCTGGGAATATCTGCGCAAGGCAGAAGCCGATCCCCGCGCCTGGAACAATATAGGCGTACTGACCCTGATGGAAGGCAATCACGAAGGCGCCGCCGTCTGGTTTCGCAAGGCCGTCGGCCTCGAACCGCGCAAGGCACGGGCCAATCTCGAAATAGCTTTGGAAAGGAGCGAACAGCCATGAAAATAAAAGAAATACTAGCCGCCTGCTTATTACTGGCCGCCACCGGATGTACCTTCACGGACGAACCGCAGGTATGCCCTTACAGTACACGCATCGAATACTGGTATGCTGGCAATACCTTTGAAAACGCACTGCCCGCCTATGCGAACAGCCTCCGCCAGTACCTCTTCGACGAAGAGGGTAACCTGCTGGCTACCGACCAAATGCGAGGCGACAGCGTCACCTTCTGGAACGGCGAACTACCGGCCGGACGCTACACCGTCGTTGCCTGGGGAAACCTGGAAAACGAAGAAACAGTAACTGACAGCCGGATGCTCACCGCCAACGGAGGCACGCCGCCAGCCTACCGTGGAAACACCGACCGGCTCTATTACGGCTCCGCCACCTTCGAAACCGTCGACGGCGAAGTCTGCCGCCGGCGCATCTACCTCACCCAGGCGCATGCCCTGCTCAATATCACGGTGGAATGGCGCACCACCGTACTACCGTCCGAAACAGGGATTTTTCGGATGCGGCTGCGTGGGATACACGGATCGTACGGTTTTACACCCGCCTATGAAGAGATACTGATTCCGGACGAGGCGGTCTACACGTTACCGCAAACGCAATCTCCTTTTATCCAGCACGAAACAGTTGCAGCCATGAACTACGACGGCGAAGTTACAGGGCGTTTCGTCACCTTTCGATACACGCCCGACACCCACCAACTGTGGAGCCTCTGGCATAACGATAATATACTGGTACAGGAAATAGACCTCTATAAGTTTTTCAATAAACTGCCTGTCGACCTCAACCGCAGCCTCGAACAGGAGTTCGACCTGCTGATCACCGTCTACGACGACCGTATCGTGGTCAACCAGGTATCGGGCACCGACTGGGACGAAGGCGGTGCCATCGGATAAACAAAAAGTCAATCGAATCACAATATTAACGTGGCACAATGCCACACGAGTATTCATATTAAACTTTTAAAGTCATGAAAATGAAAAGTAACTTATCTGCTTTCGCAGCCTGTAGCCTGGCCGGATTTCTGGCATGGACAGCCTGCACCAGCGAGTACGAGCAACCGCTCGACAAGGAAACCGACGGAGGCATCGACGACCCAACACGCAGGGAAGTAATGCTGACATTGAAAAACAAATTAAGCCTGTCGCCAACAGCGACCAAAGCCGGTGAAATCGCTACCGCCGAAGAGAACACCATCGAAACGCTCGATGTCTACGTGTTCGGCTCCGAAGAGGAAAACGGCACGTACACCTTTCAGGAACGTTTTGCCTACCGCCCCGAAGGCCTGCCGCTACCGGCCGGAGCCACTCCGCTCGAACTGACAGCCATCCCCGGCAAGGACAATAACACGACAGCGAAGCTAACACCTAAAAAAGGGCTTTACATCCGTCTTTACTGCATTGCCAACCAGAAAGAGATGAAAGACCCGGCTAAATTGAGAGATACGACCAATCCCGCCGACCCCGGTACGCCGCTGGTCTTTGCCGACCCGAACCAGACAGTTGCCGACACCCTGTTCGCATCCCTGGTAACGACAGCTGCCGACGAAAGCGGTTCGTCGGTCGTGATCTCCCAACCGGGTCGTCCTACCGAACAGGAATTTCTGACCTACCGCACTCCCTTTATCGATCCGGCATTAGCGGCCGATACCCTGGTCACTCCGTTGCCGATGAGCGGCGCACTGACCGTACCGGTCGATCTGACCGACCTTGCCGTCTCTACGCGCTACACCACAGGCATCCGGCTGACCCGCATGGTGGCACGTTTCGACATCGTGAACAATGAGAAGCTGTCGAACTTACGGATAACCTCCGTCTCGATGGAGAACGGACGAAAAGCTACCTCCTTCTTCCCAATCAAAATCTATGGCTCACAGCCTGCCGCAAAAGGTGACCTGATCGTTTATCCCGCCCGCAAGTTTGAAGGGAAAAATGCCAACGAAGGTAACTGTACAGGTGCTTTCTACTCCTGGCCCAGTCCCACCAAAGACCAAGGACATCTGTTACTGAAAGGTATCTACCGTGTCAACAAGACTGACAGTACGGAAGTAACCTACAAGGTCCCGTTTAAAACAGACAACGGCGATAACAGCACGTATCTCGACATTGCCCACAATCACCGTTATACCGTCAATATCATCGATGCCGACCCGTATCAGCTAAAATGTACCCTGACGACAGCCGACTGGGAAGATGACGGCAAAATCGACGACTACGAACCGGACAACACCCCGGGAGATATGAAAATCGATATACCGGACGCATTTCCCGGCAACAAATATATAGCCGATTCAAGCCTGGTCTATATGACCCGGGGAAGCGGAAGCTATTTCAATGTCACAGTCGGCACCAACTCGGAAATCGGAGTAACCAAATCGTACGAAAACGGCAGCACAGACAAAGACTGGCTGAAAATAGAAGCTCCCACGATAACGGATAACCTGACAAAAGCGCTGAGTTCAAAAACGTATGCTTTCAAAATAATAATAAATGACAGCTACAACGGCGAAGATGCCCCGAGAGCAACCGTCACTTTTACTGATAAAGCACAGGGAATCAGTAAAACCATCTATGTGAAAAGGCTAAATTCGGATATTAAAGTAGATAACATAACTTTTACGGCAAAAGCCAGTCAGGATACGACGTTTAAAATCAGTTCACCTAACGGTTGTTCCATTTCTAATATCAATTTCGGTGATGGTGATAAATGGTTTGATGTCACGACTGGAACAAATATTGCCAGTGGGGACGATAAAGATATAAAGATTAAGCAAATAGCGAACCTAATGACAGTAAGAATGCATCCTGCTGTTATCACTTTCAAAAACGCGAAACCGGAAAACGGAGATAAAACCATTACTGTAACGCCTGTCGGTTCATTTGAAGCTCCGTTAACTGAAGCTGTAACAGATACTACTGTATACATTGCCAAATTAAACAATGCTTCAAACACATTAAAATATACAGTTGCAGATTCATACATCGGAGGTATCAGTATTACAGGCGACACGGGTAAAGTAACCGTTTCCATGGTCAATAAAGAGATCTCTATTTCAGCAAGAAATGTACAAGAAGGTGATGATATAACAATCGGAATTACCAATGGCTCCGATACTTCAAAGGTGTCCACCGTTAATATTAATAATATTGGTGTCAAAAAATATAATGGAGCAGATGTTTGGTGCTATGGCAATGTTTACATGGCTGCTACAGATGCAGCAACAGATGTTACATGGGCAGAGGGTATGAAAACCAAATGTCCTGACGGGTGGAAAATTCCAATTTCCAACGAACAAGCACTTTTTTTAGGTGGAAATCCTTATGGCACTAATGTAAAGGAAATACAAGCCAAAAATATTCTTAAACCAGATGTTTATTACTGGGCTAATACGTCTTTTTATACGAGCGGAAACAACGTAGCCCGTGCAATGCTCTCCAATACGACAAATCAAACAATCATAGCAACTACCGATCTAATTTTGATCGGTGGCGACACAAAAGAAACAGGAAGTATACGTTGCATTTCCATTCCTGAATAAAATCATATCAATTATAATAATTAAAAACAATCCCCAAATGGCAAACACATTAAAAGGCTGGCTCGCCGACAACACGGTGACCGCCGATCCCAACGACAAAATCCTTGTTCTCGAATCGACCGGCAAGGCCGACAGCAACAAAATCTACGAAGAAATGCTTAACGAAGATACTGGTCTCCGTATAGAAACCATCGTACATGTAACAACCCTCTATGAACGAATCTGCGCCCGCCTGCTGATGAACGGCTGGCAGCTCAACACAGGACTGTTCTATGCCGTTCCACGCTTTACCGGCGTGGTGGAAAGTGGCAAGTGGAACCCCGAAAAGAACAGCATCTACGTCGCTTTTAACCAGGATAAGGTAATACGCGAAGAGATCGCCAAAACAATCGTCCATATTCTGGGCGAAAAGGCGGACGTGATGTATATCCTCGAAGTGGAAGACCGCAAAACCGGTCTGAAAGACGGTACCGTTACCCCGGGCCGCAACCTCTTCGTACGGGGCGCGAACCTCAAGGTTATAGGAGACAAGGCAGGTGTGGGCGTCACCTTCACCAATACCGAATCGAAAAACGTCATTACACTCGAAAGCGATATGATCGTCACGAACAAACCGTCGGAGTTGACCTTGTTGGTGCCAACCGACCTGCCGGACGGTAATTACGAACTGACTATTACCACACAGTTCTGCAACAGCAAATCATTGCTGAAAGAACCGCGCTCGGTAACCGCCAGCGTCCATGCAGGCAACGGCGGTGGCGGTAGCGACCGACCGGAAATAGAGTAACCGGCAGGACAGACCTGCCAGCACAGGCAGCGATGCCCTGCCAGGTCGGGCAGGCCACTCTTGCCCGATAAGGCAAGTTTATACAGACAGGGAGTATCCCTTTCTCCTCTCGAGAGGGGATTAAGGGGGGTGTTAAAGCCAATTACTCCCGTCATTAAAACAATCATTACATTTTAAAATTAAACGAAATGAATATCAAACATTTATTAGTAGCTGTCGCCCTTTGTGGCGCAACCGTCGGATGTACCGACGAAGAAGTCGGCAAGGAATCTCCCCTACAGGGACAGCCCGGCGAAATACAACTGGTCTTCACCGGAAGCGGAGAAAGTGTGGAATACCCTACCAAAGCTATCGCCTCGGAGAAAGAGAACAATATAGACGAACTGGACATTTACATCTTTGCCGCCGCAACGATGACAACAGACCCCGATGACTGGCATTATCTGGAAACCTGGTCAACCCGGGCAGGAGCCGCGAACTCCTTCACCCTGCAAAATTCAGGTTCCTCCTGGAAAGCATCTATCAAACCGGGCGAATTAAAAGGCCTTCCCTATCTGAAACTCTATTGTGTCGCCAATTTACCAAATGGCAACAGATATAAACTGGATGGCAGTGACGCCGATGCTCTAACCGCCGTCACAACAGACGACAAAGGCATAATTACAGCCCCCGGCACATTGGAGTCGGCTTTTATACCTACTTATACCGCTAAATTGCTGAAAGCCGGCGAAGGTGGTGCCACCTGGCTGAAAACTCCGCTCATTATGCAAGGTAGCAGCGCAACAAAGATCAGTGGTAGCGCTTCGGTAGTCAACATCGAGCTCAAACGCCTCGTAGCCCGTTTCGATATCGACAACACAGCTTTGAAATCGCGCCTGACTATCAACAGCATCACGGTAGCCAATGCCCGCAGCAACGCTCCCCTGTTTGGCGAAGCATTAAAGGAGATAGACAAGGCAGACCGTGCTACTACCCTGATCACTTATGCAGCCGACGACTTCACCAAGCTGTCCGGTGCCAATATGGGTATGACCGAAAGTGCCCTCTACATATATCCGAACATGCCTTCCGACAGCAGTTATCTGATTGTCAGAGGTAAATTCAGAAGTACTGTAGGTGGTACCGAAACTGATGTAGTCTATCCGATCGAGATCAACCGTACCGACAATACTGATCCTGTAAATCCGAAAGTCGAATACGTTCAGATTCTGTCAAACAACCGTTACAAGCTGCACATCACAGACGTAATCAATTCAAGTATACAGGCAACTTTAGAAGTGGAAGACTGGACCTCGGGCGGCGGCGTAAACAACAAACCCGATAACGCTGCACCCGAATTTCTGGGAGACGCTTCGCTCAGCATAGTAAATGAAGGTGACAATGTGACCCAGGTACCCGTCGTTATCAATGAGAATCCTTATGCGCTTCGCGTCAATGAAGAAAGCGGACAGTTCAAAATGATGGTTCTCGCTTCCTCCAAAGTGGAAGCCGATATGTCTGTGATGACAAAAACCTACGGAGGTTGGCTGGCAGAACCGACCTATGCCTACGACACAGACACCGTTCCCGGCAAGACGGTAACCTTCCTGACATTCACTTACGCAGATGCTGTCCGCAAAGCCCCGTGCCAGATCACGTTACGCAACACGGCAGCCAACTATGACCCGGCTTTATGGACGACACTGACAGTCTACGGACCGGTAGTTGCTCCGGTATTAAGTGATGCAGGAAAACATTCGGAAGGTAATTCGCTCGATTTGACAAAAACTCCGGCCGAAGCCAATCTTTTCAATGTAAAGGGCAGCCAGGCTCTCGTGGATATTATGTGTATCGAAGGAGTTACGTATAATGAACCTGAGGGTATAAAAATATCTCCGGTAGCGACCGATGGTTTCACAACAACCTATGCCATCCAGATTGCCGACACGACAAAGGCCCGTGCATCTGTCACAACAGATCCGAACATTACCTTCACCAATCAGGCAAACACGATCCAAAATGCGGATACGATCCTGAAGGTAAACCTACTCGACCCGGCAATCACATTTGATATTTCAAGCGATGATAAAACGGCTACCACTATTACTGCCGATACGATTGAAGTGGATACAGATCAGTTAAGCGACGGAACTTTCACCATTAAGGTTAGTAGTTCGCTAGACCCGGTCTTGCCGCAGAATACGGATTGTACCTGGTTGACGATCTCAAAAGTTGCAGCAAATTGGGAAACCGGAACTCATGAATACGTAGAATACACCGTATCGAACCAAAAGGATGTAACTGAATTTACCGATTGTAATCTAACATTCACCAACAGATTAATGAACGGACCTAATCTGACAGTCACACTGAAAAAGAAGGAAGCGACAGCCACTCATTAACAAGTCCGCTTTTCCATTTAATTAACAACAAAATTTAAAGACTCAAATGAACAAAACAGAAATAGTCAACGACCTGGCCGAGCGTCTTTCGCTCCCTAAGACGGAATGTTATCGTTTTCTGCAAGCCTGGCAAACATTGATGACCGAGCGCCTGTCCAAAAGCGATTCACTGATCCTTCAGGGTTTCGGCACTTTCCATCCCTGGAGCCAGACTGCTCGCGAAGGACGAAACCCGCGTACCGGCGAAACCTGCCTGATACGGCCACGCCGCAGCGTAAAATTTAAACCGGGCAAAATGTTACTGCAAAAGTTGAACAATACAGATAAATAAATCTGCATGAACAAATAAAAACCGACCTCTCTTTAAGTTATGAAGGGAAGGCCGGTTTTTTTATTGTTAATATTTCGCCACCCCCACCAAAATTCTCCATTTTAATTTCTAACTTTACGGATTCAAAAATAATAATTTGCCAATAGTCCTATATGCAAATGTGCCAATCCTGGGAATCAGGATTTTATTAAGGTATTATCATTAGCATATTAGCACATTAGTAATTGGCATATTATTTTTAGGGAGATAAAAAGAAAAAAACAATATATAATGATTAACAAATGGAATTTTCAAACCCCGACAGAAGAAGAATTACATAAGAGAGATGCGCTGGCAGCCGAAATCGGTTTCAGCCCGGTCATCTGTCTCCTGCTTGTTCAGAGAGGGATTACGACGGCTGAAGAAGCCAGAAAATTCTTTAAACCCAATCTGAACGATCTGCATGACCCGTTCCTGATGCCGGATATGGATAAGGCGGTGAAACGATTGAACAGAGCCTTGGGCAATAAAGAAAAGATTCTGGTTTACGGCGACTACGATGTAGACGGCACGACTGCCGTATCGCTTGTGTATAAGTATTTAAGACCCTATTCATCGACGTTGGATTATTACATTCCCGACCGCTATGACGAAGGGTATGGCATTTCTTATAAAGGGATTGATTATGCCTCCGACAACGGAGTCACATTAATTATTTCGCTCGACTGCGGAATCAAAGCAATCGAAAAGATTGAGTATGCAAAGACAAAAGGCATTGACTTTATTATCTGCGACCATCACATGCCGGATGATACATTGCCCGATGCCGTTGCGGTGTTGGATGCTAAACGCGTAGATTCCATCTATCCGTACGAGCATCTGTCCGGTTGTGGCGTAGGCTTCAAATTCATGCAGGCTTTTGCCAAAAGCAATAACTTTCCTTTCTCCGAACTGGAGAAATTACTGGAACTGACGGCTGTCAGCATTGCTTCCGATATCGTGCCTATTACGGGAGAAAACCGTATCCTGGCTTATTACGGACTAAAGCAGTTGAACAGTAATCCCAGCCTGGGACTGAAAGGTATCATCGACATCTGCGGACTTACCGGGAAAGAGATAACCATCAGCGACATCGTTTTCAAGATCGGTCCGCGCATCAACGCTTCCGGACGGATGATGAACGGAAAAGAAGCGGTCGACCTGTTGCTCGCCAAAGATGTAGAATCAGCCCGCGAGAAGAGTGAAAACATCAACCAATACAATGACGAACGACGCGAACTCGATAAAAAGATAACCGACGAGGCAAACGCTATCATCGATGAATTCGCCAATATGGAAGACCGGAAAGCAATAATCGTTTACAATCCCGGCTGGCATAAAGGAGTTATCGGAATCGTTGCGTCGCGACTGACAGAGAAATATTACCGTCCGGCAGTTGTGCTGACCAAATCATCCGAACTGATCACCGGTTCTGCCCGCTCAGTTACCGGTTTCGACATTTATAAGGCAATAGAGAACTGCCGTGACTTGCTGGAAAACTTCGGGGGACATACCTATGCCGCCGGCCTTTCCCTGAAAGAAGAAAATCTGGATGAATTTACCGAACGTTTCCTGAAGCTGGCTGCCGACGAGATTATCCCCGAACAGATGATCCCGCAAATCGACATCGACGCCGTTCTCGATCTGAAGGACATCAATACCAAGTTCATGAGCGAACTGAAAAAGATGAATCCTTTCGGTCCGGACAACCAGAAACCGGTATTCTGCTCGTTAAACGTAAAAGATTACGGGACAAGCAAGCTGGTCGGCAAAGAACTGGAACATATCAAGCTGGAACTGATAGACGACAAATCGAACACGCCCATCCATGGCATCGCTTTCGGAATGCATCAGCACAGCCCGCATATTAAAGGGATGAAACCTTTTAATATCTGCTATACGATTGAAGAGAATACATATAACGGTAACACGACCTTGCAACTCATGGTTAAAGACATAAAGGTCGATGACATATGAAGGGAACCGGTGGACGTCTACCATAAGATATTAGAAAAGTATTGGGGATACCCTGCTTTTCGTCCTTTACAGGAAGATATTATTCACTCCGTTTGTGAGGGGAAAGATACACTTGGGCTAATGCCGACAGGGGGAGGTAAGTCGATTACCTTCCAGGTTCCGGCCTTAGCAATGGAAGGAATATGTATTGTCGTAACCCCGTTGATCGCTCTGATGAAAGACCAGGTAGATAACCTGCGCCGGTTGGGGATAAAAGCTACAGCCGTCTATTCGGGCATGACCCGCCAGGAGATTATCGCCCAGCTGGAAAACTGTATCTTCGGTGATTATAAATTCCTGTACGTTTCGCCCGAGCGGTTAGGGACCGATATATTCAAAAGCAAGCTACAGGCAATGAATGTCTGTCTGCTGGTTATCGACGAAAGCCATTGCATTTCGCAATGGGGATACGACTTCCGTCCTTCTTACCTGAGCATCGCCGATATCCGGGAAGAACTTCCCGGTGTGCCGGTTCTTGCTCTGACGGCAACAGCGACTCCAGAGGTAGTGAATGATATCCAGGAACGGCTACATTTCAGAGAAAAGAATGTATTCCGGAAAAGTTTCGTCCGGAAGAACCTGTCCTATATCGTTCGCCAGACGGAAGATAAGATAAATTCATTAATATACATTCTGGGAAAAGTTCCCGGAACGGCTATTGTCTATGTGCGCAACCGGAAACGGACGAAAGAAATAGCAGTCCTGCTTCAGCAAGCCGGCATATCGGCCGATTTCTTTCATGCCGGCCTCAACCGCGACGACAAAAACCTTCGCCAAAGCCGTTGGAAGAATAACGAGTGTCGGGTAATTGTCTCGACCAATGCATTCGGGATGGGTATCGACAAGCCGGACGTACGCCTGGTAGTTCACATGGATATGCCCGGATCGCTGGAAGAGTATTATCAGGAAGCCGGACGAGCCGGACGGGATGAACAGAGGGCTTACGCTGTCGCTTTGTGTTCCAATATAGATTGTACAAAGTTGAAGAAACGGCTGGCCGATGAATTTCCGGACAGGGATTTTATCAGTCGGGTGTACGATGCTTTAGGTAATTATTATCAGATAGCAATGGGTTTCGGACTGGATACAGTACACGACTTCTCCCTGGTCGATTTCTGTACAGCCTATAAGTTTTCGCATCTACAAGCACATCATGCCCTAAAGATACTTGAACTGGCAGGCTACATAGAATATACGGAAGAACAGGAAAATGCTTCTCGTCTGGTATTTACCGCCACACGTGACGAGCTTTACAAATACCTGCATCAGGATAAAAAGACGGATGAGGTTATACAAATGATACTCCGTTCCTACACCGGTTTGTTTTCGGATTACGTATATATTAATGAAGGGCTGATCTCTACCCGTACCGGACTGAGTCAGCAGGAAATTTATGAAGTGCTGGTCGGACTTTCCAAATACCGGATTGTCAATTACATTCCTCATAAGAAAACGCCTCTCATTATCTATACCCGTACCCGGGAAGAGATTAAATACCTGTCAATCCCCCGTTCGGCCTACGAAGAGCGTAAAGAACGTTTTGAAAGCCGTATCAACCGGGTCATGGAATACATCAACGAAAACCGGATATGCCGGAGCCGGATGCTGATTTCTTACTTCGGTGAAAAAGGAACTTCCGATTGCGGTTGTTGCGATGTATGTCTGGCAAAAAACGATTCGGGCCTGAACAACCATACGTTCAATACCATCCGTGACGCATTGCAGAAGGCTTTGACCGACGGTCCGCAGGAGGCTAAGAAACTGACGGAGAACCTACCTTTTCCCGCCGACAAGATCATCACTGTAATCCGCTACCTGGCCGATCACGATGAACATTTTTCGCTGGAAGATGGAATAATAAGCCTTACAAAAATGAACACTATGTCCGATAACGAACAGTAAAAAGTATATCCATAGACTGAACGACAGGCATTTACCTTTATGGCACAGACTTTGTTATTATAGATTCCAAACAATAATAACAAAGTCTTTTATGTATAAGGTCTATCTCAAACAGGCTATGCAGATGCTAAGGCAAAACAAGTTTTTCAGCATCATTTATATAACCGGTACCGGTCTGGCCATTACGATGGTCATGATACTGGCTATACTATATTATTTCCGGACTGGAAATATCGCACCGGAAACCAACCGTGACCGGATGTTAGTCATACAACACGGAAAAATTCTAAATAAAACGGAAGGCCAGGGAAACGGGAGTAGCCGGCTTTCTTATCCGACCATCAAAGAATGCTTTTATTCAATGCAGACTCCGGAGGCTGTCACTGCCATCCTCCCGATCGGAGAACAGACCGAATTCATACAAACCCCGGGAAGTGATGAAGTATACAACGGACTTGTCATGGGTACGGATGTTGCATTCTGGAAAATATTCCAGTTCAGATTCCTTGCCGGAAAACCTTATACGGAAGAAGAGTTTACCTCCGGAATCAGAAAAGCCGTCGTGAGCGAATCACTGGCACGCAGGCTGTTCAATACATCGGATGCAACAGGTAAAACATTTCTACTGAACTTTGAAGAATACCAAGTCTCCGGTGTTGTGGAAGATGTACCTTCCATAGCACAATTCTGTTACGCTGAAATGTGGATACCTTTCACCAACCGTCCTTCACAGATACAGGGAAGTAAATGGTGTGATTTTATCTTAGGTCATATGCAGCTTTATATCCTGGCAAAGAAACCGGGCGACTTTGACGCTATCCGCCGGGAAGCTGAAGAAAATTGCCGGCGCTACAGTGCAAATATTCCACAATACAATTTTGTACTAAACGAACAACCTGACACCGTTCTACGTGCCTGGTTACGCACAGATTCTTTCGCCAGTCCGAAATTCATGAAACTCTTTATACAAATCTTCTCAGTAATATTCCTTCTGCTGTTGGTCCCTTCCATCAATCTGACGGGAATGACTGCATCACGCATGAAAAAGCGCATGGAAGAATTAGGTATCCGTAAAGCGTTCGGAGCCCAGAACAGGACATTGCTTTTGCAGATATTATATGAAAACCTGCTGCTCACATTATTAGGCGGACTGATCGGATTATTGATCTCCTACGGATTGATATTTATGCTGAAAGGATGGTTACTGGGGAATTACGACTGGGACGGCAGTTCACTCACCGCCTCTATCGATCTTTCTCCCGGCATGCTGATCAATCCGGCAATTTTCGGATATACGCTGATCTTCTGCCTGATTTTAAACCTGATGTCTGCTCTCGTTCCTGCCTGGCGTGCACTCAGACGTCCCATTGTCGATGCTTTAAACGATAAATAACAAGAATCATGATACATCATCTTTTAAAACTTTTATGGAAACAACGCCGGCAAAATGCCTGGATTGTAGCTGAATTATTCCTGGTATTCATTCTCTTATGGTATATCATGGACTACTTCACAACGATCGGATATGCCAATTCAGTCGATAGTGCTTACGATATAAAAGACACTTACCAGGTACGGCTCACGACTGTGCCGCAAAGTAGTCCCAACTATATTCACCATGAAAACACGGAAGAGGCAGCTGCCCTATACCTATCTATTATAGAACGTATCCGGCAATATCCACAGGTAGAAAAGGTTTGCCTGACACAAAATAGTAGTCCTTATAACCCCAGTTATATGGATAACCAAATGGGAAAAGACAGTTCGAAAATGGTGCAGTTCCAATATTTACCGGTTACTCCTTCCTATTTCGATGTATTCAGAGTCCGCCCCTTGAACGAAGATGACCGATCTTCTTTAAAAGATGCTTTGACCGAAAAGAACATTGTCATTTCCCGTAAACTAGCTGAAGAACTTTTCCCCGGAGAACAAGCTAAAGGACATTCTATTTACATGAAGAATGACAATTCATTCCGCATAGGAGGTGTTTGCGGGATATTAAAACGTGACGATTACAGCCGGGAAGAAAGAGCGGCATATTTTATGTTACCAACTTCCTATTTCAAAGAATGGAATGAGCAACAACTCGCCTGGTCGTTAGAAATCAGTATACGGGTAAAACCCGGGCTCAACAAACAAAAATTCATAGAAGATTTCCAACGGGATATAAGGGAACAGATAAATATCGGTAATTTCATACTTTCCAGAGTCGACTCTTACGACGACCTGAGAAACAGACTTTATCTTACAAACGGAGTGACGGATGCCATCCGTTACCGGATAGCCTTTATGGCATTCCTGATCTTCAATATATTCCTGGGAATCATCGGCACTTTCTGGTTCCGTAATGAGTACAGGAAATCTGAAATCGGCCTCCGCCTGGCTGTTGGTTCCACACGCCGCCAGATATTGCAAATGATGATCGGAGAAGGCTGGCTGTTATTAAGCCTGGTGGCTATCCCTGCCGCTATCATCTGCATTAATATTGCGAAAATGGAATTGATTGACACGAATGTTATGCCGGTCACTTTCTTCCGCGTCTTTGCCGGTTTGATATCGACTTATCTGCTTATGGCATTCTTTATCACACTGGGAGCCTGGTACCCGGCTTACCTCTCATCTAAAATTGCTCCGGCAGATACATTACGAGCTGAATAAACCTATTTTTCCTTCTTGGAAGGATAGATAAAAAATCAAGGCTGCTCCGGTAAAAACCAGATACAGCCTTGATTTTTTGATTGCTTTTCTTTCAAAAGAAAAGTAATATCTATTTATTTCTTTTCCTTATAATCCTTCCGGTAACTGCACTGTGTCTCGGTCGGGAAATCTTTGGGTACTTTCTGAGTTACCTTTCCGGTTGCAGCCCATTCCGCACCACGCAGTAACAAAACCTGGAAGCCTGTACACTGCATAGCTGTATTATCTTCAACAGTAGCACCGGCATGTCCGAGCATGGTATGGAAGATACGGGCATTTTCGTAATCGACGGTAAAGACAAGCGGTTCTTCACGTCCTGAACCTCCTGTCTCTTTATCCGAATAAGCCGTATAAAGTAAGTCTCCGATATTACCCGGACCACGCATACGGTCGTATAGTTCATCCTGGGTATGACGCCATTTCAAAGGCAATCCTTTTACAATGGGATGTATTTTATCACGCCCGTTCAATACATATTCATGCTGTTTTCCATGCGAACCGCCCGGACCGGCAGAACTATCCTTGACTAGTTTGCCATCCTGCCAATACACATAAGGACCAGAGTTTTCATCACGTCCTTCCCATCCACCCAAGGCACATATCTTATTAAATTCCGGCCACTTGGAGAAAGCGTTATCTGCCGCATGATAAACGACCACTCCCCCGCCATTTTGCACGAACTCCAGAAAACGCTTGTTTGTTTCTTCCGGCCATGAATCACCGTTATAATCCAACACAACTAATTCATACGGAGCAAAATCAAGCACAAAACCGGACATATCCTGTCCTTGTGAAGGAGACACAGCGAAATCTACGGAGAAACGACCGGAGTTTTCCAGTATTTGCTTTAAAACAACATGGCTAACTTGCCAGTTATGATTGTTTTGCCCGGTAATCAACAACGTCTTGATAGGTTTGCGTGCAGATACCGAACATACACAGAAAAAGGAGAGCAACACAACCAATAGCTTTCCAAAAAATAAATGTTTCATGGTATAAATATGGTTTAAAGATTTGTTTCCACAAATATAGTAATTATTGTATAAATGCCAATAAGTAAGCACTACCGGCACTAATATATTTATTACTTGAATTTAATAATCCTGATTACCGGATTATCGTCTTCGACAAGTGTCTTTGCAATCTTCATTCCATTACCGGCCAAACGTTTTCCATGATAAGCCTCTATAACCGTTGATGCCTGAATCATTTCAGCGACCATATTCCGTGCGATATCAGGCGATGCATCCGGCGACCATCTTCCCTGACTCCAAGCCCTTGTATCATATTCTGTATCCAAAATCGGCGTCTTCTTTATTTCACCGGTCTTAAATTCATACATAAACGTTGGGATCGGTCCGCCTTTCAGTGATTTAAAATCTAATAGAAGCGTACCTATCAACATGAACTTATCAGTTGTTAATAAAGGTATCCATATATTCCGAGGTTCAGGAGCATGAGTCGATGGCTTGCGGGTTAATAAGGGTATTAATCCCTTATCCGGGGATAACCGAAACAATGTGTCGGATGAAATATCCGCAATCATTAGATCCGGACCGTAATGCATATTTTGAGGATAATAAATTCCAAAAGGTCTCCACATATTACCCTCCAATGATTGAGCTATTTTGTTTGTATATCTTTTTTCAAAATGAATGTCTAATACAGAAAGCTGGCTACCATCTTTTTTCGAGACAAGACGGTAAGGGGACTTTTTAGTCTTACTTTCACGACCAGGTTCAATTATTACACCTTCATAGATAAGTAGAGATTCATCGTCAAAATTGAAAATACTCATTTCATTATCAAATGTATTTATTTTCAATGTTCGTTTGTAGTCTCCCTTCAGAGAATAAACCTGAATGAATTGGGAACACACATAGATTTCTTCCTTCTTCTCATCTAAAATTGTACCGACATTAATCCATGTATATTCCCGCCCGCTCTGTCCTTTGTGATTGAAATGTGAATAGAGCTTTCCTATTTTACGATCGAAAACAAATATATCACCCAATCGGGATTCATGGATAAGAATATATTTATCGGTAACAGCTGAAAGTACCGATGAACCACCCAACAAAATTTCATCTGTTGTCTCCAAAGGCACATACTCTATTTCCGCCATATCCTGAAGGCGCAACTTCTTCTGAGGATAGTTTTTTGAGAAATCAAATACCGGTAAGTCGCCTGTCTTCGATTGGGAGCTTACAACCTGGCTTCCCATTATTAAAAGGGATACCAGTAAGATGAGATTGTTTATTTTCATGCTATTTTATTTATAGGACAATGAATCTCTTAAGCTATAGCTAACACGGTGGCAAGGTATTAAGAATATATTGAATGAACAAGTAAAGAATAGCCTAAAAAAGAATGTGTGAGCGATAGAATATCAATAAGTAAGAAGCGTAACGTTGAATTAATAAAGTTTTGCTTACATTTGTTCTTCTATTAGTCTTTAAATAAAAAGAAATCGTGAAAAGGATTGTTATCATCGGGGCGACTTCCGGTATCGGTTACGAAGTGGCAAAGATATATCGTCAACTGGGTTGGCGCGTTGGAGTGGCAGGACGTCGGCTGGAACGGCTGGAAGCATTCAGGGAGCAGGCTCCCGAGCAGACAGAGATACAACAGCTCGACGTGACTGAGGTGGAAGCCGTAGACAAGCTCCACCTGCTAATTGATAAACTGGGAGGCATGGACCTGTTCCTGCTCAGTACCGGTGTCGGCAATCAGAACCGGACTTTGAATCCGGACATTGAACTGGCAACCGTCAATACCAATGCAATCGGTTTTACCCGCATGGTCACTGCCGCTTACCATTATTTCAAGGAACAGGGATGCGGGCATCTGGCCGTTATCAGTTCTATCGCCGGGACTAAAGGTTTGGGAGTAGCACCCTCCTATTCCGCCACCAAACGTTTCCAGAATACTTATATCGACGCACTGGCACAGTTAGCCAGGATGGAAAAGTTACCGATAATTTTTACCGATATACGTCCGGGGTTCGTGAAAACGGCTTTGCTAAAAAATGATAACTATCCGCTACTGATGCGTCCGGAACGGGTAGCACAACGGATTGTACGGGCTTTGAAACGAAAGAAACGGACAGTCATCATCGACTGGCGGTATGTCACACTGGTATTCTTCTGGAAGCTGATTCCCGATTACATCTGGGAACGATTGTCCATTCATAACTGAATTTGTATATTTTTCCTGTAATCCCTACCTTTGCGGCCGATTATTGAAATACTGTGAGGTTGCATCAAGTCCGCTATGACAAAAGAGGCTTTTGACGCAACCACACCTAAACAAACAGAAGAATGGGATTATTTATAAAGAAACCGTTAGGCGCTTTACAGGCGGAGGCTAATGAGTCGGGTAGTAAAACGCTGAAACGGGTATTAGGCCCCTGGAGTCTGGTCGCGCTGGGTGTAGGGGTTATCATCGGTGCCGGGTTATTCTCTATCACCGGAACCGTTGCTGCCGGATATACCGGTCCAGCCATTACCTTATCATTTGCCATTGCTGCGCTAGGCTGTTGTTTTGCCGGATTATGCTATGCCGAATTTGCATCCATGATACCGGTTGCCGGAAGTGCCTACACCTATTCATATGCCACGATGGGGGAACTGATTGCCTGGATTATCGGCTGGGATTTGGTACTTGAATATACCGTAGCCGCAACGACGGTCAGTATCAGTTGGAGCCGGTATCTGGTCGTATTCCTCGAAGGGGTGGGTATCCATCTGCCACATACGTTGACGGCATGTCCCTGGGACGGAGGGATAGTCAATATACCCGCTTTTCTTATTGTCGTACTGATGAGTATTTTCCTGATACGGGGAACGGAAGGGAGTTCGATTTTCAACGGGATAATTGTCTTCCTCAAGGTTTCGGTCGTATTGGTATTTGTCGCTTTGGGATGGAAATATATCAATACGGAGAATTATGTTCCTTATATTCCGGCGAATACCGGGACGTTAGGTGAATACGGTTTCTCCGGTGTGCTTCGCGGGGCAGCAATCGTTTTCTTCGCTTTCCTCGGATTCGATGCCGTATCGACCGCTGCACAGGAAGCTAAAAACCCGAAACGGGATATGCCGATCGGGATTCTTGTTTCCCTGCTGGTTTGTACTATCCTTTATATGCTTTTCGCTCATGTGATGACCGGAGTGGCACATTACAGCCAGTTCAACGGGCAGGAAGGGATTGCGCCTGTTGCCGTAGCTATTTCACATATGGGACATGCGGATGCCGCCGGGGTCATCCAACCGGATTATCCCTGGCTGAATAAGGCAATCGTACTGGCTATCCTGTTTGGTTACTGTTCGGTGATAATGGTTACGTTGCTCGGACAAAGCCGCGTATTCCTGAGCATGAGCCGCGACGGGTTATTGCCTCCATTCTTTTCGCATATCAATGAAAAATTCCGCACTCCGGCACGCAGTAACCTGCTTTTCATGTTGTTGGTCGGATTACTGGCGGCCTTCGTACCTGCCAGGGTAGCCGGGGAGATGACGAGTATAGGGACATTATTTGCCTTTACACTGGTTTGTGCAGGCGTATTGGTGGTAAGAAAAACGATGCCGGACGTGCAACGTGCTTTTAAAACGCCGTTCGTTCCGCTTGTACCGGTTCTCGGAATCGTGACTTGTCTCTGCATGATGCTTTTCCTTCCGGCCGACACATGGATTCGCCTGGTACTCTGGATGCTTATCGGATTGGATATTTATGCCTGTTACGGCATTAAACACAGTAAGTTGGAATATATGCAACAACATCGCAAAGGACAGCTTTCGCTGAACATGATAGGTATCACCCTCTCCGTCCTCTGCGTTATCACCGGATTGTGGCACCAGCAGACAGTGGGTTGGGATGAAAGCAAGGTTTTGCTAATCATCTCCTTTGTATTCGCATTCACACACCTGCCCTTCTATATGATACGGATTTGGAAGAATACGACGCAAGCTTAATGCCAATATGGTCATGAGGATGGACAGGTTCAATTATTATCAGATTCGAGTCATAGCATTTGTTTCTATATGGCACGCAGATGACGCAGATTGGACCATATAGAAACTTTTTACACTCTGTCCCTTTTCAAATTATTGCTTTCAGCTTTCAGTTGCCGGGAGAGAATATTTTTCAATATATACGGCTGAAGGGATAGAATTGTAAAAAAATGTATACGGAAATTCCGGATAAAGTAACTTCCGGCAAAACATAGGACTTTTGTCTTCAAAGCATATATGTTTTGTCATCAAAAGTCCTGACTTAACATTTCAAAACACCTATGCTTTTTGGAGCGGATAACTACCCGCAGACAAACAAATAACTATCGGTTGGCAAACGGGTGCCTATCTGTCGGAATCAAAATCCGGAATGTGGCACCCTTCAGTTGGATTCCTTATTTTTCAAGGATTATATATTCCTGAAGCCTGAAGGATAAAGTTTGAATAGTGTCACTACCGGATAAGAAATCATTGTTTTCTGGTAAAAGTCAGCCGTTTATTCATCGTGAAATTGACGGCGCCATATACGAATAACCCCAGGAACTGCGCCAGGTATTCATTCATATCACCTATCTCCACCATCAACAGCAGGGAGAGAAACTGTAAGCCGTAAGCACAACCGAAAGCGACAAGGAAAAGAGGCACCTCACGTTCAAACTTTCCACTCCGGGAGGAGAATATCCAGTATTTGCTCCAAAAAAAGTTATTAACCAACGCAGCAACATAACCGGCAATGTTCGACCAAAGGTAATTACATCCGACACCCTTCATCAACACCCAAATAACCAGGGCGGTAATAAGAGCATTCAGGGTCCCCACTATGATAAAACGGAATATCCGTACTGATTCTTTCATATCAATCTCCCACAAACTTATCCTGCCTAATCCTTCGACTCGCGTTCCCTGGCTGTGTATAATCCATAACTCTTAATGGAAAAGGCAGCGGCTATTTTAGGCATCTTTTGTTCACTTTATTTATTTTTCAACGACAAATATACGGGATTTTCAAAAGAACAGTACTCAATCCGACAGATTATTCTTCATAAAAAACTTCTCAAAGAACGCATCCCGATAACTATTCCCTATCGATATTTCATACTTTCCAATAAAGACATCATTGTTGTCAAACGAGGCTATATGATTGGAGTTCACGATATAAGACTTGTTCGTTCGCAGAAAAACATCTTTCGGAAGCATCTCATGAATCGACTTCAGATTCATCTTCGTCACAATCCGCTGTTCGGGAGTCTGTATCACGACATAATCCTTCAACCCCTCGATGAAAAGGATATTTTCCAGCTGTATCCTGAAATAGCGCCGTTCCGCTTTCACAAAGATATGACTGGCGGAAACAGACTCCACCCGGTTCTTGCTGTTGTCGGTTTTCAGCAGGGAATGATAGGTATGTGCTTTCTGTACCGCCCGTTTGAAACGTTCGATTTCAATCGGTTTCACCAGATAATCTATCGCATCCACCTCATAGCTGTCGAGGGCATACTCCGCATAAGCCGTCACAAAGATGACAAGCGTATCCGACGGAATCATCCGGGCAAACTCCAGTCCGTTCACCCCCGGCATCTTGATATCCAGAAACACCAGGTCCACCGGACTCGCCTGCATAAACTTCCCGGCAGACACGGCATCGCCGAAACTTCCGCACAAAGACAACACCGGCGTATCCTGTATCAACAACTGGATTGCCTTACGACCTAGCGGTTCATCATCTACAATGATACAATTCATACTAATCAGTTTTTTAGTTTTAAACGAAGATTGACCGTATATGTTATATCCGTTTCATTTATTTGCAAAGAACAATCCGTATCATACAGAAGTTGCAGGCGGCGGCGGATATTGGCAAGACCTATCCCCCCGTCGACAGGCTTCTCTTTCTGTTCGGCCGGCTTCGAATTGATACAGATAAAGATAAGCTGCTCCTCTTTCGTTTTGAAATAGAGGTGCACATACGACAGTTTCCTGTTATCGTTATTATGTTTCACAGCATTCTCCACAAAAGGGATGAATAATAAAGGTGGAACGGTTATATGCGCTGTTTCCCCTTCCGTAGAGATGATGAAATCGAAATTATCACGCCGTATCTTCTCCATATTGAGATAATCGGTCAGGAAACGGATATCGTCCGCCAGATAGACCGTTTCGGAAGTACTGTCTTTCAGTTGATACTTCAACAGGTCTTTCAACTTGGACAGGACATGCACCGCCTCCACCGGATTTTCCTTTATCAGCACATTCGCGTTATTCAGCATATTGAACAGGAAATGCGGGTTTATCTGGTTCTTCAACTGTTCCAGTTCCGACTGCATCGTCGCATTCTCCAGTTCGTCGATACGCTGGCCGTATTTCACGTAATCCTGGAAAACAATCACCGCCGACGCGCCCGCAATAATCAAACTCACCTGGATGACGGAAGAGATGAAAAAGAAAGCCGACAGCCAAAACTGATACAATTCATACTCCCTTTCGATATCTTCCTGCCGCAGTAAATAAGAAAACAAAATAGCTAAAGCGATAACCAGGAACACGAAGAAGACATATTTCCCCAGCTTATTCTTCAACAATAAACGCGGAGTCAATATAAATACGCTCAAATAAATAGGTATAAGCAGTATCAAACTCTGTACTATACAATTTCTTGTTAAATACTCCTTTCCCTCTATCACATCCAGATAAATATTCACGGATATGATCAGCATACTGAGAGAGAACAGCAGGAAATGCCTGAAAACCCTGTAACGGGAATCAACCAGCAGACGCAACATAAAACCGGATGCATTTATCATAACCTGATACATAAATTCGTTTTACAAAGAGCCCCATCATCCACCGTCTCCAACTTATAAGCGTCTTTGAACAGCAAATCGAGGCGATGCTTCACATCTTCCAGGTCTTCGTTATGCTCTTTCTGCCCGTCCGGCAGTCCCGGAGCAAAACAAATACAAGAGAAAAACAACTTCCGCTCACCTGCCCGGAAACAGAAATAAATATCCATCTGGGACTCTTCCGACGACAACTGCTTTATATAATGAATGGCAAAAGGAATAAACAATAAAGGTGGCACCAGTTTACGGCTGACCTCCCCCTCCTTCGTCACGGTAAAGCTCAGGTTCGCATACTTCATCTTCGCCAGTTCAAGAAAACGCTCGATAAACGATATCTCGGAAATCAGCAGTACCTTCTCCCGCTTCCCGTCGTACAACTGGTAACGGAGCAGCCTGCTCAACTCCATCAACACCTTCGATGCCTGTCCGGGGTTATCGAAGGTCTGCCTGCCCGCCTCATCGAGCATATTAAAAAGGAACTCCGGGTTTATCTGGTCTTTCAAAGATTCCAGTTCAGTTTTCAGGTTCACCTTCTCCAGTTCGTTCTTCCGCTGGTAGAATCCCATCCAATGGCGAAGCAGGATGGTGATGGAAGTGCCGGCAATCAGCAGACCATACAGGAAAAAGTTACTTACAATCTCGACAGCCATTATCCGGTTCTTATAGAAAAAGGAATAATACCCCGGCTCCTGCCCGGAATACCGGTTCAGCCAGTAATCGCTCCCGAAAGAGACTACAATCATAACCAGAATAAGCAGGGACACAATAATGATATACAACACATACCGGTTTTTCAGCAGCAATCCGGGCAACAGGACATACATGTGCAGGTAAATCCCTCCGAGATAAAACGCCAGCAACAGCCCGCTGACATACCCAATCACACCGCCCACCTCATCCAGAAAACCGGCGCAGGTCAAATAAGGCATATTGAACGCCACAAAAGTAAAGAACAGTACCAGCAGCAAATGCCTCCCGAACCTGTACTTCGGAGCTATCAGGAAATCAATCAAAAAGCTGTTATAGGTTCCTTCCGACTTCGGCATAATAGGAGTTTAATTATTATCAAAAGTGAACTGTCCTGTCCCCGTGCTTGACACGGGGCCGCAGAAGAACCTGCAGTATCAAAAGATACATATAGGATACGGTCTGTGCCTTTGCGATCCCGTGTCTAGCACGGGAACGGGATAGTTCAATTATTTCTATATTTCACGCAAAGATATACATATCCCCCTCAAAAACCATATTTGACGGCTATACTCGTATAAAAAGCAGGTGAGAAATGCGGGTCATACTCCCTGTCCATCGACTTGAACATCGCTTTCAGCGTGCGGTCGTCATAAAAGGCCGCCCGGTAAACGGACAAGCCAACCGTTATCGGAACGGACAGCGACTTCGTGATAGTCAGTTCCGGTTGCAACCCGGTCGTAATATACTGCTGGGTGAATATCTTATCCTTGCCGTCGCGCTCCACGAAAGCAAGCATACCGTTCATCGAACCGACCAGTTTCAGCCGAAGCAACTTATGCAACTGCATCCCGCCCGATATCTCCACCCCGTCCATCATCGAGACATTCACCATATAACGCCCTTCGAGCCGCCAGTCGACGAAAAGAGCCGGAAAAACCATCGGATAACCAAAGCTGGTATTCAGCGCAACCCCCATCCCCAAATCCAGATTATCACGCAGATGCCAGATAGCCGCCGCCATCCCCACCCCCATCACATGGTCCCAACGGGCATAGGCAAGGCTGCCGGTATTCATAAAAAGCCCCACCCCGGCACTTGCCAGAAGCGACCACCTCTTACTCAACGGACGGATATACGAAACAACCAGCTGCGCATTGAAGATTTGCGACTCCATATACTCCGACAAGTCCTTGTTATCCATCGAAGCATAGGAAGCGCCCAGACCGACCATCCAGGCTGTCGGGTGGTTGTTTTCATCCATTTTCATGGATACGGGAATGTTCACCCCTCCCTGAATCACCTTCATATCCCCTTTGCCGCCTACCTTTTTATTATCGGCATCCCGGAATCCGGACGAACCGATATATTCAGTCTTCAGCCAGACCTGTGCGCTTGTTTCCCGGCATATAAAAACTCCCGCCAACATCAACCACAACCATACTGTTTTCATATCATGCTTCTTTTTATTATTGAACTCGAAGCAAAACTAGACAAACAGCCGATGCCCGGATATTTTAGTAGACGAAGCGGCAGTAATAATATACCAAACGGGGTTTCAGGTATATTTCCCGGTAAACCAATCCTTGAACTCCCCGACACGCGCCTTGCTTACCAGGATTTTCTCCTGCACAGGGACTTTCAGGTTCACAGACAGGCGTCCGTTAAACCAGAGGTCGATGTCGGATACGGCTTTCCGGGAGATAAGATACTGGCGGTTCACACGGAAGAAAATATCCGGGTTCAGACAGTCGGACAACTCATCGAGCGTCTGCGTAAAAGTATATTCCCGCCCATCGGTAACGACCGCCTTCACAAGCCCGTCGTTGATATAGAAGAACAGAATCATATCTACCGACAGCGGAAGCAACTTGTCCCCCTTTACCGGAACCAGGAAATGCGTCTTGTAGTTCTCCTGCCGTTTCAGCACATGAATCAGGCGGCTGTAATCAAATTCCTTTGAAGGTGCCTCCGAACGCAGTTGTTCCAGTTTGCCAATCGCCTTCCGTATGTCGCTCCCGCCAATCGGCTTGAGCAGATAATCGATGCTGTTCACTTTGAAGGCACGCAGGGCATACTCATCGTAGGCCGTCGTGAAAATGATCGGGCAGGAGATATCCACATGTTCGAAAATCTCGAAGGCGGAACCGTCCGCCAGATGAATATCGAGGAATATCAGGTCGGGCATCGCATTGGCACGGAACCAGTCGATACTTTCTGCAATACTATCCAACACGGCCACAACCCCGATATGCGGGGCCGCCTCCGAAAGCAGAGCCGTCAGATTGCGGACGGCCGCTTTTTCATCTTCTATGATAAGTGCATTCATATCAATGGAATAGTTACGATAAATGTATTGTTCTCTTCACGCACCTCGATTTCCTCCTTAAAGAGCAGGTTGTAACGTTTCGCCAGGTTTGCCAGACCGATTTGCAAGCCTCCGCTGGCTGTAAGCTTACGCTGGACGGGATTGCTGACTGTCAGCCGGTTTCCTTCGGTAAAAACCCGGATGACCAACGGATGGCGATTGCTAATCTCATTATGCTTGACAGCGTTTTCAATCAGCAGCTGGACGGACATAGGGGGAAGCTGGCGCCCCCCGGCGGCTTCGTCTATCCGGATATCAAACTCCAGGTTATCTTCATAGCGCATCTTCAACAAAAAGATATAGGCAGAGACAAACTCCATCTCCTCCCGCAAGGTGACGCTTTGGGATTCATTCTCCTGCAAGGTGTAACGAAGCACCCGCGACAGTTCCTGCAAATAATCCTGTGCCTTATCGGGCGTTTCGCGGATGAGCGAGCGCAGGGTATTCAGCGAGTTGAACAGCATATGCGGGTTCAGTTGGTTCTTCAGGGCTTCATACTGGTTCACCAGGTTTTCCGTGCGTAGCTGCTGGTTCTCGACCAACACCTGCTGGCTTTTGCGAAGCAGGTGAATCATATAACAACTGCCCGTCACGATACAGGTAATAATAAAATCGCGCAACGGATGCAGGTAATGGTGCACCATCGCATCAATCGCCGGAATATCGAAATGATGATGAAGGAAGACGAAAACCTTTCCCAACAGATTGCTCATCAACCAGGTCAGGACGAAAGACAGCACCATCTTTCCCCACGTGATGCGCGCCGCCGGACGGTTGAACCGGAAGAAGAACGTATTCAGGGCAAAGAGAATCAGCAGCGAAATAAAAGTAAAAAACACTTCATTGGCAACATCGGCCATCCGCATTCCCGGGAAAAGATTGTTCTCCCCGGAATGGTCGAACAGGGATATCAGTTCCGGGAAATGAGTCAGGAACGCCACCACCACGGAAATGACGACGACTGCCAATACATATTTATCTATATTTACTTTCATACCGCAAATATACTTATTTCTTTTCTACACGCGCCGTCACATACATGCCAGGACGAAAACGTTCGTGGTTTCCTTTCACCCGTGCATAGATTTCGAGGGAGCGGTTTACGGCATCGACCTCCTGGCCGACAGACAGCAGTGTAGCATCGAACGTCTGCTTTCCCATGCCGTTCACGCGGAACTGGATGCGGCTGCCCGGGGTAAGGTCGTCGAGGTCTTTCTCGTAGGCGGTCAGGCAAAGGAGGGTTTCGCCTTTGTCGATTACTTCGCAGACAGGTTCGCCGGCATTGATATATTTACCCAGGTTCAAGGTCATCCCGGTCACGTAGCCGTTCAGCGGGGATTTTACCTCCAGGTAAGGACGGATACCGTCTTTGAGCAGGTCGCCGGGCGTAACTCCGAGTATCGTGAGTTGTGCGGCGGCAGCTTCCAGGCGGCTTTTCATCGAAAGGTAATCGGCCTTGCTCTGCTGGAAACGTTTCTGGGAGGCAGCTTCCTGCGAACTCAGACGCTCCTGGCGGTGGTATTCGGCTTCGAGATATTCCGTTTGTGCATGAGCCTCCAGGTAACTTTGTTGCAACAGGATGAAATCGGGGTTTTCGAGGGTGGCGAGGACGGCACCTTTCTTTACATAATCGCCCGGAAGCAGGGGCGTTGAATGGACGGTCCCTCCCATCGTCAGGGTGACGGTGGCATGGCGTTGGGGAGGCACAATCATGGTTCCGTTGAAGGAAGAATGATTCGGCATGGCGGTTGCCGAAGTGACGGCGTCGACACGGATAGTATCGGCGGCAACCACTACCGGTTCGACAGGAGGTGCAACCGATTCCGGGGTCTGTTCTTTTTCAGTTGTCGTATTGCAGGCGGCTAATAAAAGGACTGCAACAGGAAATAATATTCGTTTCATCAGATGTTTATTTTTAATATATTCTATTTTCTTAAAATATGGCTTCCGGGAGTTCCGACAGCTTGTCTTTTTCTTACCGAGTATACAATTCCAATTCCAGTGCAGAGACATTGTAATTATAGACCGCTTCAATATATCCCCTCCTTATCTCGCGGGCACTGTTCAGGCTCTGGACGAACTGCATAATATCCGTTTCGCTCTCCTTGAATTGTATCTGCGCACTCTTCAGCAGGGCATCCGCTTCCGGGAGCGCACCGGTCGTATAATAACGGATATTTTCTCCCTGTTGGCGGAGCATGGCTTGCAACTCATCGACCTTGTTGTTCAGCTGGCGGGCACTCGTTTCCGCTTCCGTCCGGGCAATACCGGCATCTATCCTCGCCTGCTTCGAACGGCTTTGCTGCGGAAAGAACAGGAGCGGGAAGGAAACACCGACCATCCACGAATTCAACCCGTTTAGCGGTGAAATCTTCTGGCGGATATAACCGACCGAAAGTTCCGGAAAGAAACGGCTGCGCTCCACGTTTAGCAGCGCCTTCTTCTCATCTGCCAGGCTCCGGAAATAATTCAGATGCGCTTCCGACGGCGCCGCCTCTCCGGTCACACCCGGAAGTAACGCCAGCGTACTGTCGGCCGGAACAATCGGACTGTCGGCATAACACGCCCAGGTGAAACGGCGGACTGCCAGTTGAAGCTCTTCTTCCGCCTGCATCAGCCGGGTACGCAGGTCGGCTGCCAGCGTCGTTGCCATATTGCGCTCCAGCAAAGTGATATCGCCCTGCTCGTAACGGAGTTTTCCCGCCTCCTGCAAACGGACTGCCAGCTCGCTCTCTTCGCGGTAAAGGGAACAAAGGTTTGCCGCATACTGATAATAAGCCCAGGCACGTTTCACCTCTGCCGTTATCTCTTTGCGTACCATGTCGCGATAATATTCGCCCGTCGCCACCTGCTTGCTGACCAGGGCGTTTTTATAGAAAGGAGTCAAGAGGTTGCCCAACGACTGGGTGACTTCCAGCTGGTTGTCACTGTGTGTCTCGCCATTGATTTGCCCCCAGGAATAGGAAAAGGAAGTCGCTCCCGGGTCCCAGGCCTCTCCCCTTGCAGCCCGCGAGCGGTCTATCGCCGCCGAGGCCGTCTTCAAACGGGGATGGTTCTTCATGGCAAGGGCAAGGGCCTCGTCCAGCGTAACGGTTGCCGGGACTGCGCCGGGAACCGCTCCCCCCTCCGCCCATGCCGCCGGTGACAGGACAACCAGCAGCAGAACCAGGGTGGCAACCTTCGTCCCCCTCCTTTTCCTGAACTTCTTCCACATCAGCGGGAACGAATTAACCATCCGGTAGAAGACCGGAATAATCAGCAGAGTAAGGACGGTCGAAACAATTAACCCGCCAATCACGACAGTCGCCAGCGGACGCTGCACCTCCGCACCTGCCGACCTGGCAATTGCCATCGGGACGAATCCCAGCGAAGCCACCAGTCCCGTCAGGAATACCGGGCGCAACAAATGCGGGCATCCCCGGGCAATAATCCGGTTCGTACTCATAGTATATCTGTTTCTTTTACGTAAGTCATTGAAATGATTAATCATCAGGATACCATTCAGCACCGCCACCCCGAACAAGGCAATAAAGCCGACCCCGGCAGAAATACTGAAAGGCAACCCGCGCAGCCAAAGCGCCACAATCCCCCCTATCAGCGACAAGGGCACGGTCGAAAAGACCACCAGCGTATAAGTCACGCTCTTGAAAGCGAAGAACAGCAGCAGCAAAATCAACGCCAGCGCAACAGGAATCACGACCAGCAAGGTATTGATGGCATTTTGCAGGTTCTCGAACTGCCCGCCGTATTCGAAATAATAACCGGGCTTCAGCTTGATATTCTTCTCCAGCGTGTCCTGTATCTGCGAAACGACCTGCTGTATATCGGCATCGCGCACATTCACTCCAATCACGATACGGCGTTTGGTCGCATCCCGGTTTATCTGCAAAGGACCGTTCACCAGCTCGATACTCGCCACCTCGCTGACAGGTATCTGGATACCCTCCGCCGTGCGGACAAACAACTTGTCGAGGTTAAGGTCCGACACTTTATCGTTATCCAGCCGCAACACAAGGTCGAAGCGCCGTTCGTTCTCAAAAATCACGCCAGCCGCCTCCCCGGCATAGGCCGTGCGGATAATCGTATTCAGTTCCTCTATATTCATACCGTAACGGGCAATCTTGCCGCGGTTGTACCTGACCACCAGTTGCGGAAGTCCCATCGCCTGCTCCACAATCACATCGGCGGCACCGGGTACCTGCTCCACATAGGTTGCCGCCTCTTTCGCCCGGGTGTAGAGTTCCTCCATGTCTTCGCCATACAGCTTGATGGCGATGTCCGCCTTGGCACCCGTCATCAACTCGTTGAACCGGAGTTGTATCGGCTGGCTGAAATTGAACTCCGCCCCCTCGACCGTCTCCAGCGCCTTCTTCATCTTCTCCACCATCTCGGCACGGCTGGAAGCCGACGTCCATTCCTTGAACGGCTTCATGATAATCATCACGTCGGCATCCTCCACCGCCATCGGGTCGGTAGGCACCTCCGCCGTCCCTATCTTGGCAACGACATGTTTGATTTCGGGGAACTGCTTCATCAGCGTCTTCTGCGCCCGACTGGAAAGTTCGATACTCTGCGTCAGCGAACTTCCGGCGGGAAGCGTCATCTGCATCGCAAAGTCGCCTTCATCGAGCGTCGGGATAAACTCCGCGCCCAACCGGGTAAACAGCAGCAACGAAGCCGCCAGCAACGCAAAAGCGGAACCGACCGTCGCCCAGGCATGATGCAGGCAGAAACGCAGGCCGCGTTTATAAAACACATTCAGCTTATCGAAGAAACGGTCGGCAAAGGTCGGCTTTGCAGAGATAGTCCGTTTCAGGAAGAGCGAAGCCATCATCGGCACATAGGTGAGCGAGAGAATCAGCGCACCGATAATACAGAAGACCAGCGTCTTCGCCATCGGCGTAAAATATTTGCCTTCAATCCCCGTCAGCGTCAGGATGGGAAAGAACACAATCAGGATAATCAGGACGGCAAAGGTCGCACTGCGCACCACGCCGCTCGCCCCGGCTTCCACTTCCCGGTCCAGTTCAGCCTGCGTGAGCGTCCTCCCGGCAAGCCGTTTCGTATAGATATGCGCCAGTATCCCTTCAAGGATAACAATCGAGCCGTCCACCACGATACCGAAGTCGATCGCCCCCAGGCTCATCAGGTTGGCCGACACGCCGAAGACGCGCATCAGAATGAAACCGAAGAGCATCGCCAGCGGAATCACCGAAGCGACAATCAACCCGGCACGTACATTCCCCAGAAAGACGATCAACACCAGGAAGACTATCAGTGCCCCTTCAATCAGGTTGCGCACCACGGTCGAGATATTCCGGTTCACCAGCTCTGAACGGTTCAGGTAAGGTTCGACACTGACGCCTTCGGGAAGCATTTTCTGCACTTTCTCCACGCGGGCTTCCAGCTCCTTCGTCACCACATTGGCGTTCGCCCCTTTCAGCATCATGGCAATGCCGCCCACACATTCGCCTTCGCCGTCTTTGGTCATCGCACCGAAACGTTTCGGCGCACCGAAGCGCACCGTGCCGACGTCGCTGATATGTATAGGGATGCCTCCGCGGTTCGTAATCACGATGCGTTCGATGTCTTTCGCATCGCTTATCATACCTTCCGAACGGATATAGTAAGCACGGTTCACCTTCTCGATATAACTTCCGCCGGTATTCTGGTTGTTGCTGCTCAGGGCGGAATAGACGTCGCCGATGGTAATGTTCAGCGAATAGAGGGCATCCGGGTCGACCGCCACCTCGTATTGTTTCAGGTAGCCGCCGAAACTGTTAATCTCCACAATCCCCGGAATACCCGAAAGCTGCCGCTTCACAATCCAGTCCTGAATCGTGCGTAGCTCCATGGCATCGTAGCGGTCCTCATAGCCGGGGGCGACCTTCAGCACATACTGGTAGATTTCGCCCAGCCCGGTCGTTATCGGCATCAGTTCCGGCATGCCCAGTTCGGCGGGAATCTCTCCGGCAACGGTTTGTATCTGTTCATTGATCAGCTGCCGCGCATCCAGTGTCGGGACACTCTCCTTGAACACCACCGTCACGAGCGACAACCCGAAACGCGACACGGAGCGTATCTCTTCCACATTCATAATATTACTCATGGCAATCTCTATCGGGAAAGTAATCAACTGCTCCACCTCCTGCGGGGCAAGCGTCGGCGAGACGGTCACAATCTGCACCTGGTTGTTCGTAATATCGGGGACGGCGTCGATAGGCAACGTCAGCATGGCATAAATCCCTCCGATTAGCAGGAACAGGGTCGTCAATCCGACGAACAGCTTTTTGTGAATCGAAAAATGTACTATGGCTTTAAACATCACTTTGTAATTTAAAATAACATTACAAAGCTAGCGGCTGCAAAAGAAGTAACCTATAAGAAAAGAATGAAGCTGACAGAATGGGAAGTGAAATGTACGAATCAGCTTTTAAACGGAAAAGAGAGAAAGGGCGTAAAGAACAAAATCCGGGAAAAGTCAGAGCCGCACATCTTCGTGTAAAGGGTCATACATGCGTTGTAAAAGGGGGTACATGTGTCTGGTCTGAAGACTGACAGGCTCCTGTGCGCGACTTTTCCCGGAATTTTTTTTAGGGGACATCATTCTTTTCATTGAAGTCGTCTGCCTCCTGGTTTCCGCCTTCAATGGTTTCCGTGACGTCTTTCACGTCGCCCGATGTATAGCTATCAGACAGGACAGAGGCATCCGAAGCCATCGCCTCGTCGGTCAGTTCGGCACTCTCGTCCCACAATGTTCGCATTATCTTTGTCATAACCTTTGATTTTATTTGTTAGTACATTATTCTAACAAGACTGCCGCGCAAAAGGTTGAAAAAGGAAAGCAATTTCTGAGAAATAAACAGCTTATTTATCACAGGTCCCTTTGTAACCGGTGGAATCAGAGCGACATAGTTCATGAAGAACTACGTTTATAATGTGGGCAAATATAAGGATTATTTCGGGGTGCGCAACATACGATGGCTTGTTTTTTAGGGGGAGATAAGAATAAATATCTATTAGGGGACGCAAACGACGCAAAGAACGCAGATGCATGCAGAGAAAGATTGATTATTAAAAAGTCTGCGAGCGTCTGCGCCTTCTGCGTCGTTTGCGTCCCCTAACACCGTTCTGTTTTGGTACCAACGAGGTACCGGAGAGGGTTTCACAAGGGGATGCTACAAAAGGAAAAACTGATGTTATTCAACAGAAATTCTCCATAAAACGGTTCATTATCAATAGGAATGCTAGAGTTCTTCATGAACTAAAATACCCAATAAACATGGCAAAAGACGAACCTAAACGGAGAAGCATCATCGGCACACTGGTCGATAACAAATTGACCGAGCGCGAAGACGACTCCACCATCAACATCACTTATGTGGGCCGACGCTCTATCGACGGCCTGTGCAGCCTTGCCGCCAAAGCAGGCAGCAAATTTTCAGCTTCCGAGCTGCTGACCGCTTACAAGGATATCGAAAAGCAGGCGAAGGAAGAAGTATACTCAGGTGCTACCGTCGAATTCGGTTTCGCCAACAACTCCCTGGGAGTCGAAGGCGCCGTGATCGGCCCAGGCGCCGGTTTCGATCCCGCCGTCAACCGCGTGGTTATGCGCTGCATCCCGTTGGTAGGACTCCGTCCTGAGCTCGACATGATCGACGTGATTATCAACGGCACCAACGAAGGAATGCCGACCGTCACGACCCTCTACGACGTGTTCACCAAGACGACCAACGCGAAGCTCACGCCCGGCAACACGCTCAACGGCAAAGGCAACCGCGTAAAAATCGCCGGCAGCGAAGGCAAGGAAGTAGGCTTCTTCTTCATCGACGCTACCGACGAAACAAAGGTCGTAGCCGTACCCGAGACAGCCATCTCGCGCAACGAGCCGTCAAACTTTGCCTTCATCATCCCCGCACTGCCCAACGGCAACTACTATCTGGAGATAGCGACACAATACGGCGGGCAGAGCACAAAAATATTGAAAGAAGTACGCCGTAGCCGCTTTCCCTATCTGCTTCAGGTAGGTTCGGGCGGAAGTGACCGTCCCGAAATAGAGTGACCGGCCCCCTCCATCCTCCCTCCCCGTAAAAGTCCGGAGGTCGGACCTTATAAGGTCCGGCACCCGGACTCGGGAAGGTCCGACACCAAGACCCGGGAAGGTCCGGTTACCGGACCAAACGCTCCCGAGGCTATAAACCATCGAAAATACTATATTAATCATTTATACGTATGAATACAACAGAACTACGCTCCCTGGCAACCCGCCGTTTACTCGCCGGGTTGTTTTTTGTTATTATGGCGGCAACACCCTTAATAGCACACGCCGCTCCGACCGGTGAAGGGTGGAACGGCAAGATAGCCGACAAAATCGAAAATGCCGCCGGCAATTCCGGCGACACAGCCGATAAACCTATCTTCATCAAAAAGGCCGCCGAACTGGCCTATCTGGCACAGCAGGTAAATGCGGGAGGCTATGTATTGGAGTTTAGCGATGGAAGCAAGATTGACAACGCCAGTGAAATCACCAAACGCGGTTTTTCCGGCTACTACTTCTCCCTCTCCAATGACATTAAGCTGGAGGGAGGAAACTGGATACCGATAGGAGATGACAACAGCTTCCGAGGCCACTTCGATGGCAAAGGACATACAGTGGATGGACTGAGAGTGGACGTTGTTAAAGAGAATTCATCAGAAAATACGTCCGATAATACGCCTGCATACGCCGGATTATTCGGTTATGTTGAAGATGGCACGCTCTGTAACCTGGGTGTCCGCCTGCATGAAGATGGTATAAAGGCAGTTTCAAATAATAACGATGCCTTTGCCGGAGGAATTGTAGGACTTCAAATTGGATTTGAAGATAACACCCTTCTCCGTAATTGCTTCGTAGTTGGAAACGGGAAGGTGGAAGCTACAGCTGAATTCTCAGGCTTTGCCGGAGGAATAGCCGGATTGATAAGCTTTTCCGTCCCTAACTCCGCCACCCTCACCCATTGCTATGCAACAGTCGATGTCGAAGCAACAGCAAATATCACCTGTTGTGCAGGCGGCATTGCCGGAAGTTCCTACGGGCGCCTTTCCTACACCTATGCCACCGGAAGTGTAAAGACAAACAAGACCAACCAATATGCCGGCGGCATTTGCGGAGATATAGTCAGCGGAGAACTAACCCACAGCCTCGCCCTGAACAGCGAAGTAACAGCAAACGGCGCCAACGCCCACCGGATAGCCAGCAACTCTTTTCCGCCCGATCCTCCGTCTGACTTACTTCCCGTCCTCGACACCAACTACGCCCGCCCCGCCATGTTGCTGAATAACGGTTCAGATTCCGGTTCCACAACCGTAACCTCTCCCGACGGCACTTCACTCGACGGCGCAGACACCTGGCTCGACACCTTCGCCGACAACCTGGCAAGCGACGATGCCACCAACGAAGGCTGGAAATCCGGCGCCTGGACATGGCCTACCGCCCCGTCCACGCTGCTCCCCAAACTGGCCCTCGTCACCTTCGACGACTCCGGTACCCCCAACGGCTTCACCCCCTGGCCGGCACCAGCTACAACGGTAACTTCCGGCACTTTAGGTTCCCCGGTAATTTCAGTCGCCCAACCCGACCTCGATGCAGCCGACTACCTTGTCAACCGTCCCCTCCTCCACGTCACCCAACCTGCTGAAGGAGGAACACTGGCCGTCTACCTCGCCGACCCGGCAAACCCGACGGCACCGGCTCCCGGTACGCCGACCCTCACCGACGGCACCAACGGCTCTGAAAGTATCCCCGTCGTCCCCGGCACCGCCCTCTGGCTCACCAACATCCCAAAGGCAGGCTACGACTTCAAAGCCTACCTCTCCGGCCCAGCCCCCGACGGCGTCACCCAACCCGTCAGCGGACAGTCACTCACAATGACCGCCGCCGACCTATGGATAACCGCCTCCTTCACCGCACAGGCACCGCCGCCGCCTCCAACGCCGGTCTACTACGACGTCACCCTTCCCTCCGTGGAAGGCGCCACGACCGACCCCGCCGCCGGCACGTACTCCGTCGAAGCCAAGGAGAGCTTCCGCTTCTTCCTCACCCTCGACGAAGCCTACTCGCAGTCGCAGCCCGTCGTCATCACCGACCGCGGTGAAACGATCACACCCCGCACGAGCGATGGGGCCTATATCGTGAAAACCGTCCACAGCGACGTCTCCATCTCAATCGCCGGCATCGTCGAAAACGACCCTGTCGCCAACGAGTCCATCGCCGCCCCCTCCGATGCCCTCCGCATCTGGACGGAGCCGGGTACCCTCTGCATCGACCTCGACATTACCAACCGCACAAGCACCGACACGGATACCGTTCCTTCCGTCCGCATCATCTCCGCCGACGGACGGCTGCTGCACGACTTCCGCCCTGTCCCCGGTCTGAACCGCCGCAATCTGGCCCCCGGCCTCTACATCATCCAGGCCGGCCAAACAGTCCGGAAGGTAATCGTGAAATAAGCGGGTAATAACCGGAAGGTAGTTCAAAAAAATCAGGCGGCTCCTACGTAAGGAGTCGCCTGATTGCTTTATTGATTGAATACGTTCATCCCTGCTCAAACTTGCCACATCTGCCACTTCTAGCAATTTGTCGAAGACAGCTTTACGTGCCTTAAAAGGCATTCTTTCCAATGTATCCGTATGCTTTAATAAATATTACAGCGTCGTATACACTATCGAATCCACCGCATACGACAGGATATAAGCTGCCGGCGTTGCATTCGTTATGGAATACCCCTTCTTCAATTCCTCTATTGCATCTGCTTTACCTTTGCCCAATACAGGGACCAGCAACGGCGAACCGTTCAGGATTAGCGGGCCCGTCATCGTGATGCGGAACTGTCCCGTTTCCGGATGCTGCGATACCGCATAATTGCGGCTGTCGGTCAGCAAGGGAAGATTGTCGGGGAAGATAGACGCCGTATGCGAATCTCCTCCTATACCCAGGATGATACAATCGAAATAGGGAAACTGGCCGTGACGCGGCAGATACTCCTTCACGATACGCGAATAACGCATAGCCTCCGTCCCCGGTTCCCCTTCGCCATGAATGCGGTGGATATGTTCGCTAGGAATGTGGAGCGGTTCGAACAACAGCTTGTTCGCATGACCGAAATTACTTTCCGTATCTGTCGGCGAAACGCAGCGTTCGTCCACCCAGAAGAAACGCATGTTGTTCCAGTCTATCTTATCTTTATATTCGTCCGCCCACAAGGCAAACATCTGTTTGGCCGTTTCACCACCCGACAGAGCCAGGTTGAACGGTTCATCATCCTCTTTACGGGCCATATAATCCATCAACTGGCGAGTCAATGCCCGTAATGCATCTTTGTTGTCTTTGTAATTCTCTATTTTCATATGCTTCATTATTATCAGCCGCACGAATCGCAGGGAGCTCCCATCGAATCTGCGCCTAGCATCATTCTTTCTATCGGACCATTCTGTCCCGGCTCATAGAAGAAGAGATTCTTCGAACCCTCTTCCTTCCAGTGATGCAGGATAGGGTCTATAAAACGCCAGCTTGCCTCCAACGCATCGCTGCGGGCATACAGGGTCGAATCGCCCAGCATGGCATCCAGCAACAAACGCTCATAGGCATCCGGCAAGTGAGTTTTTGAAAGCGAGTCGTAACGGAATTCCATCCCGACCTGCTTCACGGTGAATCCGGCTCCCGGCATCTTCAGTCCGAAACGCAGCGTGATGCTTTCGTCCGGCTGGATACGGATAACCAGCTTATTGCATGAACTGCCCGAACACTGCCCGGCGAAAAGCTGATGCGGTGTCGATTTGAAATGGATGACAATCTCCGACGACTTTTCCGGCAACTTCTTACCCGTAAAGAAATAGAACGGTACACCGCTCCAACGCCAGTTGTCAATGAAGAACTTCATGCCGACATACGTTTCGGTATTCGAATCGGGTGCAACATTCTTCTCCTCGCGATAACCGTCATACTGACCGCGGATTACCCATTCATTCATCTCACGAATCGTATAGGGACGGATAGCACGGAACACCTTCACAATCTCATCGCGAATCGGTTCCGGGTCGAACACGGCAGGCGATTCCATCGCCGCAAACGCCATCAATTGCATCAGGTGGTTCTGAACCATATCCCGCAAGGCGCCTGCCCCGTCATAATACTTGCCGCGGTTCTCCACACCTAGCGTTTCGGAGGCGCTTATCTCGACTGAATCCACATAATTCCGGTTCCAAAGGGGTTCGAAAATACCGTTGGAGAAACGGAGTACCAGGATATTCTGTACCGTCTCTTTTCCCAGATAATGGTCGATGCGGTAAATCTCCTCCTCTTCGAAAATACGGCAGAGATGTTTGTTCAGTTCCTGGGCCGTCTCAAGGCTTGTGCCGAACGGCTTCTCCACAATCACGCGGCGCCATCCGTCTTCCGTATCAGCCACATTCATGCCGTTTTCCTGAAGATACTTGGGTACCAATTCGTACATCAGCGGCGGAGTGGCCAGGTAATAGATAATCCTGTCCGGGATATTTTCCTGTTGCTGCAACGAATGGATACGGTCTTTCAGTTTTACATATTCGGCGGAGTTGGTTGAATCGAATGCCAGGTAGAACAGAATCCGGAGGAATTTATCCAGTTCTGCGCTGTTTGTTTCCTTATTTCCCCTTGCTTCCAGGATGTGTTTACGCTGTTCGGCACGAAACTCTTCGTCCGTGTATCCCGTACGGGCCGCACCCAATATAGCGAAATGTTCGGGTAACATATCGCCAATGAACAATTCAAAAAGTGCCGGAAGCAACTTGCGACCTGTCAGGTCGCCCGATGCTCCGAAAATAACCAGGAGTTGACTGTCTGCTCTTTTCATCATCAAGTCCCTCCTTTATACTGTATAAGTTCCTGAAACTGTGTTACCGCCTTCGCCCGTCCAGTTGGTGTGGAAGAAAATGCCGCGGTCACGATCTACTCTCTCATAGGTATGCGCACCGAAATAGTCACGCTGTGCCTGAATCAGGTTGGCAGCCGAATTGAGCGTGCGCAAGCCGTCGAAATAACTCAGGGCCGAACTCATGGCCGGCAAGGCTACGCCACTCAGGGCGCCTTCTGCAACCACCTTACGCCAAGAAGGCAAAGCGACCTGTATCTTGGTGCGGAAGAAGTCGTCGAACAGGAGGTTCTGCAACTCCGGATTCTTCCTGTACGCATCCGTAATCTTCTGCAGGAATACGGAACGGATGATACAGCCTTTACGCCATATCTGTGCAATCGTGCCGAAGTCCAGGTTCCATCCGTAACGTTCGGAAGCGCGGCGAATCAAAGAAAAACCTTGTGCATAAGAAATCAGCTTCGCAGCATACAAGGCCTGGCGAATCTCTTCAACATACAGGTTCTCACCCAGTTCGACAGGTTCGGGATACAATCCGGAAGCCTTTTCGCGTTCAGACGACAGGGCCGACAGCATACGGGCATAAACAGCTTCCGTAATCAGTGTCAACGGATCGTTTTCGTCCATCGCTGCGATGGCGCTCCATTTGCCGGTTCCTTTCTGTCCGGCGACATCCAGGATTTTGTCCAGCAACGGTTTGCCGTCTTCGTCGCGGAAGCGGAGGATATTCTTTGTAATCTCAATCAGAAAACTGTCCAGTTCCCCTTTGTTCCATTCTTCAAAGACGACAGCCATTTCGTCGTCATCCAGTCCTTTACGGTTCTTCAGCAAAGAATAGGCTTCGGAGATTAACTGCATGTCGCCATACTCAATCCCGTTATGCACCATCTTCACGAAATGTCCGGCACCGCCCGTGCCTATCCATTGACAACAGGGAGTCCCATCGTCGAGCTTGGCTGCAATGCCTTGCAATATGTCCTTTACAATTGGCCATGCTTCGGGAGAACCTCCGGGCATCACAGACGGGCCGTGCAGGGCACCTTCCTCGCCGCCTGAAATACCGCTACCGACAAAATAAAGACCTTTTGCCTCCACTTCCTTCACACGGCGTTCCGTATCGTGGAAATCGGAATTACCACCGTCAATAATCACATCGCCGGGCGACATGTGGGGCAGCAGTTGTTCAATCATCTCATCGACCGGAGCGCCTGCCTTAATCATCATCATGATGACACGCGGACGCTTAACGGCTTCCACCAGTTCCTCGATAGAATGGGCCGGGATAAAATTCTTCCCCTTGCCGCGGCCGTTCACAAAACGGTCCACCACCCCTTCCTCACCGGGGAAACTACGGTTATATACAGCAACGGTAAAACCTTTGCTTTCCATGTTCAGAGCCAGGTTCTCACCCATAACGGCGAGACCTATCAGTCCGATATCTGCTTTTTTCATGTTCTGTTCTATTTTATATTTCGTTATTTTATCAATGCAAACAAATCGTTCAACGATTCACTCATCGAAGGATGCGTATAAATGCTATCCCTCAGGAATGTGTAATCTTTTCCCGCCCGTATAGCCAGCGAGACGGTATTGATAACCTCCGTCGATTCGGCGCAGAAGAGGGTACAACCCAGTATCTCGCCTGTTTCCGTATCGACAATCGCTTTCAGTAGGCCATCCGTCTGCTCGAAAGTACGTGTTCGCGGGAATGCCGCCGCCGGAATCCGTGCGATACTTATCTTTCTTCCCGAACGCAAGGCCTCTTCTTCTCCCATACCGATACGCGACAAAGGCGGGTCGATGAAAACGGAGTAAGCCACAGCGACACGGTCATCTTTCGTACGGCGTCCGCTACCGAACAGTTCATCCTTTATCACCCGGTAATCGTCCAGGGAGATGTAAGTGAACTGGAGTCCGCCTGTCACATCGCCCATGGCCCATATATCGGGCACGTTCGTATGCAGGTGTTCGTCTACCACGATTGCACCACGGTCGGAAACCTGTATGCCTGCGGCTTCCGTATTCAGGTCCGTCGTGTTCGGACGTCGGCCGGTTGCCAGCAAAACGGCGTCAGCGGGAAGTTGCCGGAGCTCTCCTCCCACATTCTCTTTATATGTTATAACAGCTTCGGCTCCATTGTGTTCAATCGACTGCACCAAAGCGTTCAGATGAATAGTAATTCCTTTCTTTTCCAATACTGTTTTTACCGCCTCGGCGATATCGCGGTCTTCACGGGCAATAAACTTGTCGCCCCCTTCGAGCACGGTTACTTCGGAACCGAAGCCGGCAAACATGGAGGCAAACTCAAGGCCGATGTAACCACCGCCTACAATCACCAGCCGGCGCGGTAGCTTATCCAGTTCCATGATAGAAGTACTGGTATAAACATACGGATTACCTTCCAGTCCCTTGATTGACGGAATAATGGTGGAAGCGCCCGTATTGATGAATATCTTTTCGCCCTCCAGGAGAAGGGTTTCATTGCCTGCTTTCACTTCTATTTCATGAGGAGAACGAAAAGAAGCGATACCGGTATAGACCGTGACGGTGTCTTTCGAATCGAGGTTATCGAAATTCTTTTTGCGTAAAAAGGCAGTCAGTTCCCTTTTTCCGGCAATAGCATTCCGGAATTCCTCTGCGTATTGCTCAAAAGAAGAGGGTTTCCTGTATTGAGTTACTTTCGACATGTGTACCAGCCTTTTTGTCGGTATACAACCTATATTGATACAAGTTCCGCCATACATACCAGCCGAACGTTCAATAATGGCTACGTTCCAGCCTCTCGTTCCCAACTCTGCGGCCAAAGTCTTGCCGGCCTTACCAAACCCAATGATTATCGCATCATACTTTTTCATCTTTCGTTTCTCCTCTTTTAAGTTAGTTATTAACAGAACATTCGTTTTAACCTAATTGTTCGTAAAATTTATCTATATTCCAATATTTATTATCTATCAGCCTCCCCGCTTAAAACGCAAAGGATGACAATACAAAAGTAGAGAAAGCGACTAGTTAAGGGAATGGTCATTTTTCCTATTGAGTTGGCAATTTGTCATTCACTGGGGAGCAAAATTCCGGACACTACGGAGCGGCTTCAGTTTCCTGCTTAGGAAACGCGAGTTTCTTCCGCAGGAAACTGGAGTTCCCCAGGCAGGAAATTGCAGTTTCCTAGGCAGGGAACTGGAGTTTCCTAAACGCGAAACTACGAGGAAACTGTAATCAGCTGAGCAATAATACACTAATACAAAATTGAGGAATAGTAAGAAAACAGATTCTATTACCTCTTGACAGCCGAAATAAGTAACATCATTTCCACAAATACAGAGAACGACAAAGATAGGCACAAAAACGGCCTCATTCCTGCCTTTCTCTATTTATATTTTGATAACAATTAGACTATATATACAGAAATTTATCGTAAATTTGCGACGATTCTCTCATTTTGATAAGCAGAGAACTCATTGCAATAACCAATTTTACATGTAATGAAACAAGACAAGATCATTTTCGACATCATTGAAAAAGAACATCAGCGCCAGTTGAAAGGTATCGAGCTGATTGCTTCTGAAAACTTTGTGAGCGACCAGGTGATGCAAGCCATGGGAAGCTGCCTGACCAACAAATACGCCGAAGGTTATCCCGGCAAGCGTTATTATGGTGGTTGCGAGGTAGTAGACCAGAGCGAAACGATTGCTATCGAACGGTTGAAACAAATCTTCAATGCTGAATGGGCAAATGTCCAGCCTCACTCGGGAGCACAGGCAAATGCAGCCGTATTCCTGGCAGTTCTTAACCCAGGGGATACATTCCTCGGTTTGAATCTGGCACATGGCGGCCACCTTTCTCATGGTTCTCCCGTAAATAGTTCAGGTATCCTATATAAAGCAACAGAATATAACGTAAAAGAAGAAACCGGACGCGTCGATTACGACCAGATGGAAGAAGTTGCACTGCGCGAAAAACCGAAATTGATTGTCGGTGGCGGTTCTGCTTATTCACGTGAATGGGATTACAAACGTATGCGCGAAATTGCCGACAAAGTAGGCGCCCTGTTGATGATAGACATGGCTCACCCTGCCGGTCTGATTGCTGCAGGTTTACTGAACAACCCGTTGGAATATGCCCACATCGTAACTTCTACGACTCATAAAACGCTGCGTGGTCCGCGCGGAGGTATCATTCTGTTAGGCAAAGACTTCGAAAACCCATGGGGAAAGAAGACTCCGAAAGGCGAAATCAAAAAGATGTCGCAGTTACTCGATTCAGCCGTATTCCCGGGTATCCAGGGAGGTCCGCTGGAACATGTGATTGCTGCTAAAGCCGTTTCTTTTGGCGAAGCACTGGAACCGGAATACAAAACATACCAGGCTCAGGTGAAGGCAAATGCGGCTGCTATGGCTAAAGCATTTATCGACAAGGGGTATAAGATTATTTCCGATGGTACGGACAATCACAGTATGCTGATCGACCTGCGTAAGAAATTCCCTGAACTGACCGGTAAGGTAGCTGAAAAAGCATTGGTTGCTGCCGACATCACTGTCAATAAGAACATGGTTCCGTTCGACAGCCGTTCAGCATTCCAGACTTCAGGTATCCGTGTCGGTACTCCGGCTATCACAACCCGTGGTGCCAAAGAACCGCTGATGGCTGAAATCGTTGAATTAATCGACACTGTTCTTTCTGCTCCCGAATGTGATAAGACAATCACCGCTGTTCGCGAAAAAGTAAACAGCATCATGAAAGAATATCCAATCTTCGCATGGTAAAATACCTTGTATAGGGCCGGCACTAAACCGCTGTCCCTATACATTATATTATATATAGTATATAAATACCGTATAAGCGGCAAAAATATCTGTTTAACCGGAGTAAATACCGGGACGACCGCTAGGGCCGCCCCTACGAAAAACAAAATTCACAATTATCTATAAACTTATCTTTATAACATGAAGAAGCTCGTTTCAATGTGTGCAGGCGCAGCACTATGTATCCTTGCGTCATGCAGCGAAGGGCCTACAAAACAGATGCCTTATAATCAGGGTATCAATGTAATTCCTGTACCTGTAAGTCTGACTCAGAACGAAGGAGTCTTTAAAGTTGGCAAAAATATGGCTTTCCAGGCTTCCACTCCGGAAGCTAAGACTGTGGCTGAATTTTTTGCTTCTAAAATGAATCTGGCAACAGGTTATCAGGTAACAGTCGGCGACAAAGAAGTTTCTAACGGGATTTCATTGCTCATCGACGAATCACTGGACGTAAATAACGAGGGTTACACACTCGACGTAACTGCCAATGGAGTCGTTGTAAAAGCTAAAACTCCGCAAGGTTTGTTCTACGGTATGCAGACATTCATGCAACTGTTGCCGGCAGAAATCGAAAGTCCGGTTGTTGTAAACGGTATCGCATGGACCACTCCATGTGTTTCCGTAAAAGACGAACCGCGTTTCGGATACCGTGGCTTCATGCTTGACCCGTGCCGCCATTTCATTCCAGTTGAAAACGTAAAAAAACAGATTGACGTATTATCCCTGTTCAAGGTCAACCGCATGCACTGGCACTTAACAGACGACCAGGGCTGGCGTATCGAAATCAAGAAATATCCGAAACTGACAGAAGTCGGAGCAAAACGTATCGAAGGCGAAGGCACTGAGTACGGCGGCTTCTATACACAGGAAGAAATCAAGGAAGTTGTGAAATATGCAGCCGATCGCTTCATCACAGTTATTCCTGAACTGGAACTTCCGGGACACGAAATGGCTGCTATCGCCGGTTATCCTGAATTGTCTTGTAAAGGCGAACCGGGTACTCCGCGTATCATCTGGGGTGTTGAAGACATCGTAATGTGTGCCGGCAAAGAAGAAACATTCAAGTTCCTGGAAGACGTGATTGATGAAATCGCCCCGTTGTTCCCCAGTGAATATTTCCATATCGGAGGTGACGAATGTCCGAAGATCAGCTGGAAAGAATGTCCGCTATGCCAGAAACGTATCAAGGAAGAAGGCTTAAAAGGCGACAAACAGCACAGCGCGGAAGAACGTTTGCAGAGTTACTTCGTACAACGTATGGAAAAATATCTTTCCGGCAAATACGGAAAGAAAATCATTGGTTGGGATGAAATTCTGGAAGGTGGTCTTGCACCGTCTGCAACTGTTATGTCATGGCGTGGTGAAGCCGGCGGTATCGCTGCTGCTAACATGGACCACGATGTGATTATGACTCCGGGAAGCGGTGGTATGTATCTCGACCAATATCAGGGAGATTCCAAAATAGAACCGGTAACTATCGGCGGATATGCTACGATTGAAAAGGTATACAGCTATAACCCGATTCCCGACACATTGGTTACAACAGGCAAAGCCCAGCATGTAATCGGTGTTCAGTGTAACAACTGGTCGGAATATATGTACAACACCGATTTGATGGAATATCGCATGTATCCTCGTATGTTGGCTTTGGCCGAAATCGGATGGAGTCCGCTAAACCGTAAGGATTATAAAGATTTCGAACGCAGACTTGATAATGCTTATGTTCGTCTGGATGCACACAACATCAACTATCATATCCCACAACCGGAACAGCCGAATGGCTCATGTAACTTCGTTGCATTTACGGATAAAGCATCTCTGGCATTCAAAACAACTCGCCCTGTCAAAATGGTATATACAATCGACGGAACAGAACCGACTGCCGAATCAACTGTTTACTCTGCTCCTATCGAATTCACAGAATCAGGCATATTGAAAATCCGCTCCGTATTACCTTCCGGTAAAATGAGCAAGACTCGTACAATCACCGTAGAAAAGCAGGCCCTGGCTCCGGCTAAGGAAGTTGCTAAAACAACTCCGGGACTGGAAATGCAGGTTACTGACGGTATGTTCCTTGAATCATCGAAACTGGCTGACGTAAAAGAATGGAAGAAATCGACCATGAAAGATTTGCGCGAACTTACCAGCGTTGTCAAGACCAGCGAATCAATGAGAGGCGTTAAACAGTATGCTGCCGTTGCAACCGGTTATGTAAATATTCCGGAAGATGGCGTTTACTATATCTCTTCTGACAACGAAGAAGTTTGGATTGACGGCAAACTGCTAATCAACAATGGCGGTGAAGTAAAACGTTTCTCACGCCACGACACTTCTGTTGCTTTGGCTGCCGGCCTGCATGAAATCAAAGTGGTATTCCTCGGACATATCATCGGCGGATGGCCTTCCAACTGGAATGACGGCAGTGTAAAACTGCGTAAAGCGGATGCAGAAAGATTCACCCGTATCACTCCGGAAATGCTGGTTCATTAATCACATTTTGGTAATCACAAAAAAGGCCCTGGACGTCACTGTTCAGGGCCTTTCTTTATCTTAATCGACTTTCATCTTCATAATGGTAATCGAGTTGGGCGGGAAAGAATAAACCATCGGTCCACCCAGAGAGAAAGTGATATTCTTCGATACCGGAACAATCCGGGTCGGATTATCAAATGTATTACGCACCAAAGGATCGCCGGTCAATTGAAGGATTTCCGCATCATTTTTGACACTAGCACCTTTTATATTCAATTCCGTCTTTTCTTCATGTTGTGTCGTATTTACGACTTTCAGTATAATCGTATTGGTCTCCTTCTCCAATGTGGCAACAGAAACCAGCGACGGCAGCGGAGGCAATACAACCTCATGCACCAATTTGTCCTCGACATAACAACTTACGGCTTCATCCTTACAAACCACTTTCACATCATACCAACGGTTGCTTTCAAAAGAATAAGGTTCAGGAGAACGCAATGTGTCTTTAACGGCACCGGCAGAACGATAGAACTCACAGGTTCCGGGAGCAATGGAAACTGCAATATGATCGTTGGCCTCTCCTTCTTTTCCATTATCCCGCACACGAAGCTGAATCTGTCCGCTTCCTTTATTCCTTCTCACTCTCATGGAAAAAGTGTAATCGTGGGCTGTCGAATCGCCCATTAAGATATAATTCCAACGGTTGGCATCGGGAGTTAATGTACCGTTATTTACTTTCCAGCCTCCGGTCCTGACTATCGCATCCGTTACAGGTTTGCCATCAATCCGCACATCTTCAAAGTCATAACTGTTATCAAACAGTTCGATTCCTGCATATCCGAATGTAACCTGGGGCCTGCTGTATGTTTCTATTTCTGTTTTCAGCAAATCATCTCCCCGGTTATCCGAAAACATCTTCATCATATAATAAGAAGGAGACCCGATTGCACTGTTATTATTAAAAGAAATAGCCGGATATCTCTGAAAATCATAATTTACATTTCCCAATACCGGTGCATAGGCCAGGTGTTTTACCACTTCCGGACTACTCTCCACACCAAGCAGAAAACAGGCTTCTCCTATCGCCGCCCGCAAAGTTCCTTGCAAAGAGACATCGCCCATACTGAACTCACCGATGAAAACCGCAGGAAATCTTCTCAGATATTGCCCGGTCTCGTATCTGTCATGATTTGCGATAAGGAAATCTTCACCGGAATAAAAATGATAATCAGTCCACTCGTTACGGTTTTTCCCTGAAATAAATGAACTCTTAATCACAGTAATTTCAGGATAAGCCTCATTAATAGCTTTTTTAAAAAGGTCAAAACGCTTTGAATATTCCTGCCCATAATTCTCACTCCCAATCTCTATGTATTTCAAGTCAAACGGCTCCGGATGCCCATTCCTGGCACGCATAGCACCAAAAGTCGAATCAGCAGGCTGATTGGCATAAGCAATCGCATCCAATGCATCCTGAACCAACTTGTTCATAGCTGTAATATCCTCATAACGCGGCCGGCGGCTTTGGCTTGTCACCCCGCTATTAATCACATACAGCGGTTCCGCATCCAAATCTTCGCACATTTGCAGATATTCATGATACCCCATACCGTTGGTCGAACCATACGCCCATATATTCCAGAAATTCCTGCGTGTAGAAATATCTCCAATGGTTTCATGCCAGACCGGATACGTTCCGGCCGTATAACCTTCTACAAAACTTCCTCCCGGAAAACGGACAAACTGGGGATTCAACGAGGAAATCATCTCCATTAAATCAGGACGCAGACCGTTAGGCCTGTCTTTCCATGTTTTTTGAGGAAATAGAGAAACCATATCCATCCAGAATACAATAGAAGTATCTGCCGTAATAGCCAAAACAGCATTATTTGTGCTTTCCGAAGCAGTAAACGTATGTTTGTATTTCCTCCATTCATATATCGGAGAAACATCAAAAGTTTCACTCAAAGGTGTTTCTGCCACAGAATCGCCTAAAAAGACACGAACCTTTTTAGGAATCATCGACCCACCTTTCAGATATAAGGACAATTCATATTTTTCACCCTCACGTATGGAAAGTCCATTATAACCGGTTGCAACTACGCCTCCTCTCCCGGTTTCCGAAGAAGCGGCAACAGAAACCAATAAAGAGCGTTTATTTTTATCATTAATCAACTCCTTATTATCAGGCCATATACTGGTATTTGAAGAAATTTTCCGCCAGCCGGGTGTTGAATCGGGACGAATAAAAGGAATCGTCCATCCGTTAGGTGTGCTTAATACATTTCGCTTGGCATCATAAGGGCAGTTTAAAGGAGGCACTCCATCCTCAAAACTGCGGTTTTGTATCATCTCCGCATATACTCCCCCATCAATGGCATGGTTTATCTCTTCAATTGTTACTCCATACAAATTTTTATTAACAGGAACAGAAAAGCCGTCCAAATCAATTATTATTGAAGATGTAACAGGCATTTCCGGCTGACAACCGGAAAGCATAGCGGCGAGTATAATGCTTATATTTAATACTTTAAAGGGTATATTCATTTCTTTATTTATCAATTCAAAATAACGACTAGATTTCGCCTTGCAAACTTAAAGAATAATTTTCATATATAACATTCTTTGGAGAAAAGACTATTCTCCAGGAAAAACCTTTGATTTTTATACGTTTTATTAAATAATTATTTTAATTTTGTGCATTGAAGCAAATAAAAACAGCACTAGTATATAAAAACATGAAACAGTCAATTCTATTGGTTGATGATAAGCCGGAGATAGCAAAGATTATAATGCTTTATTTATCTTCTCTATATGACGTCACATATAGAGAAAATCCGATTAAAGCTATAGCCTGGCTTAATGAAGGAAATATTCCTGACGGAGTGATATCCGATTTGAATATGCCCGAAATGAGTGGAGAAGAATTCTTATGTTATCTAAAGGCGAATGCTCTTTTTAATCACATTCCGGTATTGATTCTGTCAAGCGTTGAAAGTAGCGCGAACAGAATACGTCTTTTTGAAGAAGGGGCAGAAGATTTTATTCTGAAACCTTTTAATCCTGAAGAATTAAGGGTTCGGGTAAAAAGACTTTTGAGATAAATAACTAAACGCTAGGGTAAATAACAACATTTTGTATGGAATATATCTTTTGGGGACATAATATTCCTCTTGCCGCTCACTTACGTGAAACTTTGCAATGCAAAATCATCGAATGTATCACCTTCCAGCAGATAAAATCTTGTCTGTCCAGTATTGAATACATTGATTTTTGTGTTTTTATGGAGAGGTCCGATATGGCAACAGATATACCAACTATTGCCCAACTGCATAAGTTATATCCTACCCTATACATTATTTTAATCAGTGAAACGTTAAGTAAGGAAGAGAAAATTCCTTATCTGAGAGCCGGCACTGATTGCATGATATCAAAGAACACCTCCAAGGATGATTTGCAGAAATTATTTTCTGTCATTATTGATTTCAAAGAAAAGGAAAAAGCCAGAAAAGATAATCAGATATCATCTTTGACAGAATTCAGACTTCCTTTATGGAAACGAACATTCGATATCCTGGCTTCGGGGTCAGCTATTCTTTGTTTATCCCCGATACTTATTCTGACGGCATTAGCTATTCGTACCGAAAGTAATGGAAAGATTGTATATAAATCGAAACGTGTAGGCAGCAACTATAAGATTTTTGACTTTTACAAGTTCCGTTCCATGTATTCGGATGCTGATAAACGGCTGGCTGAGTATCAGCAATTAAATCAGTATACCAAAAATATAGCCGAAGAAGAGTTTAAAGACTCTTCTTCGGCTGCTGAGATATCTCAGCAATCCTGTTCCAGCGAACAGAAACAAGAACAGGAACAGGATATACTTTTATTTTCGGACAACCTAAGTACCTCCGAAAATAACTACCTAAAAACTAAACGAACCGAACGTTCTAATGCCTTCTTCAAACTGGAAAACGACCCACGAATCACTCGCGTCGGTCATTTCATTCGAAAATATAGTATTGATGAACTTCCGCAATTATTCAACATCCTAAAAGGTGATATGTCTGTTGTAGGAAACCGTCCTCTCCCCCTTTACGAAGCCGAATTGCTTACAAGCGACGAATATGTGCAACGTTTCATGGGTCCTGCCGGACTGACCGGACTATGGCAAGTCGAAAAACGGGGTGGTGCAGGAAAAATGTCTGCCGAAGAGCGGAAACAACTGGATATCAAGTACGCGAAAGAGTTTTCTTTCGGTATGGATATGAGGATCATTATAAGAACGTTTACGGCGTTTATCCAAAAGGAGAATGTATAGTACTAAAGAAGATGAAAAAATTACTGATATTCATATTATTATTTACTCATATATCATATAACTTCGGGCAAAATAAAATAACGACAGTTGAAAATGATATATCAGTAACTAATGTCGATTCTATCCAAACGGTATTAGATAATTACGAACAAGTCGAATTACCTCCGCTTTCCGTTTTTCTGGCATCGGCCTACGATCACCCCTCTGTCCGGATATATGAGGCCAAACGTGATGAAGAAAAGGCTACATTAAAAGAAACTCAAAGTAAATGGCTTAATTATTTTCGTGTTTCCGGTTTATATCAATACGGCCAATTAGCGGCTCTCACTAAAAATACAGATGTGGAAACTTCAATGTATGCATTCGACACCAAAGCACAAAATCAATTTAATATAGGGATGGTCCTATCCATTCCTATCGGTGATTTATTGGGACAGAAACAAAAAAATCGAGCACAAAAAGCTCGGCTTCGCCAAATAGAATACGAATACGAAATATCAATTGAAGAAAGAAAATTAAAAATTCTTGAAGCATATAATCAAGTTATCCAGCAACTAGCTGTTTTGAAGGCTAAATCCGATGCTGCTGCATTATATAATGCACAAATGAAGATATCAGAACAGGATTTTATCAATGGGAAAATCAGTATTATCGACCTCTCTCTGGAAAGAAGCAGGCGTTCTTCAGCCGTTGTTTCGTACCAAGAAGGAAGAGCAACCTTGCACAATACCATTACACTACTAGAAATGCTGACAAACGTAAAAGTAATGAATAAATAAATATGAATGTACCCCTTTATATTGTACGTTTTCTGCACAGAATACGCTATCAAATGATCTTTGGAAGTTTGATAGTAACTGCTTTAGTGGCTTACTTCTCACAATTTATTCAAAAAAAATATACTGTAAATACTAGTATATATACTGGTATTGCCTCTACATCAGGATTGGAGGAAGATAATAGACTTAACTTTTTTGAACTAAACAGTACTTTCGACAACCTGATCAATTTGACAAAAGCTAAAGGTACCCTGGAAAAAGTTTCAATCCATTTATTTGCAATAAACATGATCAACGGAGATTCTGAAAAAGACAATCTTTATATTACAGCCAAGAATTACAAAGCGTTAACTAAAATTGTTCCAGCAGAAGTTATAAAGTTAATTGATAAGAAATCATTAACTAAAACAGTTGAAAATCTAAATAAATACAAGAAAGAGGAACCTGGTAATTTTTTATTTGGTCTCTTCAATTGGAACCATCCAAATTATAGCTATAATGCACTTAAATCCGTATCTGTAAAACGCATAAATAACAGTGACTTAATAGAAATATCCTTTCAATCGGCAGATCCGGGTATAGCAATGAATACTGTAAAACTCATTACAGAAGAATTGATGCAATCATATGATGGAATACGTTATAAATCTGCGAACGATGTTGTCTTATATTATGAGAAAGAGTTAAAGGTATTACGTAGTAAACTCGATCAAATGGAAAATTCTCTAACCCAATATAATATAGATAATAAAGTAATCAACTATACTGAACAAACAAAAGCGATTGCTATTGCATACACCAATTACGAGGACCGATATGAAGCGTCTTTACGTGAATATGAAAGTTCATCCAGACTGATAGCCCAATTAGAAAAACAAATGGATACTCGTACTAAGTTATTCAAAACAAATACAGAATTTATCGAAGCCTTAGATCGTATATCGACTATTAATGGAAAAATAACCGAAATTGAAACATTCAGTAGTAATAATGCACAAGATAATAATCCTCAATTATTACAATACAAAGAAAAAATGAATGAAACAGAGAAAGAAATAGAAAAACTTTCCAATAATATAAATGAATATAAATATTCAAAAGAAGGTATTGCCATAGAAACAATGGTTAACCAATGGTTGACGGAAGTAATACGAAATACGAAAGCAAAAGCCGAATTGGACATTCTCAATAAAAGGAAAAAAGAGTTTGCAGAACAATATAAAACATATTCTCCTATCGGAACTCAGATAAATAGAAAAGAACGAGAAATACGCATTACAGAAGAATCATATTTGGAAGTGTTGCATGGATTGAATCTGGCAAAGTTGAAACAAAAAAACATTCAACTGACTTCGGCTACATTGAATGTAATTACACCAGCTACTTTCCCCTTGATAAGTAATGGAAGTAAACGTGGCATTTTAGTTATGGCAGCTTTTATGGGTAGCATCATTTTTATTATGGGATGTAATCTGATCATAGAGTTACTGGACCGGACTTTACGTGACGCAGAACGTACACAACGACTGACAAATACTCCTGTTTTAGGTGCATTTACAGGAAATATGCAACTGAGATTCCGAGGTTACCGAAAAGCATGTAACCGAATATCCGCCAATTATGCCTGTAACAAATTAAATAGTAAATTAGTTCCTGGAAAACCGATGATCATAAATTTGCTCAGTTTAGAAAGCAGAGAAGGTAAAACATTTATAGCAAACTACTTAAAAGAAGAATGGGAAGAGCAAGGATTAACCGTAAAATATTTGACAGCTGGCAAAGATTTCCCTTTAAATGTATCTTATTTATTAACAGATGGTTTTAATCAATTTTTAACAGAAAAAGAGATACCCAATATTCTGATAATAGAATATCCAGCTATTCTAAAAAGCAATATTCCTTCAACTTTACTTACCCAAGCCTCATTTAATATAGTTATAGCTAATGCCTGCAGAGTCTGGAAAAACAGTGATGAAGTTTCTCTGAATCACTTAAAAGAAAGATCTGCCTCTGTCCCACTTTATATTTATTTAAACAATTCAACCAGAGAGGCTGTAGAAGATTTTACTGGGCAACTACCTCCTTATTCTTCCATGCGTACTCTCAGTAGCCGGTTACTCTATTTAGGATTAACGACTCAAAATACTGCTGTAAAATAGAATTATATATGGAAAACAACACTAATATAATACAAATAAAGTTTTTCCCGATACTTTTATTACTGGGGTTAACCGGTATTGTTATATCGTTGCTTACCAATAACATAATTTTATTAGGAGGACTTATTTGCTTTCCTATACTGTTGATAGCTGGCTATCAAGTTTTATGCAAACCATTAATTCTATTTCTAATTATATTCACCATCAATTATTATTTGATAGGATTAACTCGATATGTAGATTTAAGTGGTATCAGTTTTCTTATGGATATCTTAATGATATCCACTTTATTACTCATCATTATCCATAGTGCACTTCTAAAAAATATAGACTGGAAATATGGGCTGAACACACTTACTGTCGGTTCTTTCATATGGATGCTTTATTGTTTAGCCCAAATTATAAATCCAACCGGTATGCTCCAGGCATGGATTCTGTCGAGAGGATTAATAATAAACGGATTTTTAATTTCGCTGTTAGTCTCATTACTATGCATAAAATATAAGACTGTTAAATTAATACTGTTCATGTTATCAATTTTTGCATTGACTGCATTTTTAAAAGCTGCTATGCAAAAATTCATAGGATTTGACAGAGGAGAACAATTATGGTTAAACCGAGGAGGGGCCATAACCCATTTGATAGCCAGTGGTACACGTTATTTTTCTTTCTTCACTGACGCTGGCAACTTTGGCTCTAATATGGGATGTACAGGTGTTATTTTTACAATCGTAGCTTGCTATATTAAATCCAAACCATTAAAAATATATTATGCTATTGTTGCAATTGCCAGCCTATATTCAATGTTCCTATCCGGAACTCGCGGAGCAATGATTGTTCCTTTAGGGGGATTAGCTTTATTCACGATATTAAGTAAGAATATCAAAGTAATGACAATAGGGAGTTTTAGCCTGTTATTTATCTATGTTTTCTTTGCATTCACGATGATCGGACAAAATAACCCGCAGATACGTCGAATGCGCACAGCGTTTACACCAACAGAAGATGGATCTTTTAATGTCAGAAAGGCTAATCAAGAACGCTTGGCTGAATACTTAAAGAATAAACCGTTTGGAGAAGGAATAGGACTTTCCGGAGTGGAAAATCAAAAAATGTCTTATCGTTTTACAACCACTATACCTCACGATTCCTGGTATGTAAAAATATGGGTTGAAACAGGTATAGTAGGACTTATTCTTTACCTTGGTTTTTTGTTTATCTCAATAGCACATGGTGCCTGGATCATTATGTTTCGCATCAAAAATAAAGAACTCAAAGGATTGTTAACCGGACTTTTATGTGGAGTGACAGGTATGTTGCTTAGTGCCTATGGAAACGCTTTTTGGGGACAATATCCAACTTGTATTGTAGCTTTTACGGGACTTGCTCTTGTATTAAAAGGAATATATTTTGACGCTGAAATATCAAACAACAATAATAATAAAATAATACAAAATATATGATAGAAGATATAATAAATATAATAACAAACTGGACCAGCAATAATGAAAAGATCTTCTACATGGGAGATGCTGTTTTGTTTCTTGTATTCCTTGTATCAGTACTGTATTTATTCGTTTTTGCATTATTCTCTATAAAAAAGAAAACATATACATACCCTACCGCCAGAAAAAAATATAGTTTTGCAGTCTTATTTCCTGCTTATAAAGAAGATTCTGTTATATTACATTCTGTAAAGGATTTTTTAAAAAACGAATATCCCCGGGATCTATACGATGTCATTGTTATATCTGACCAAATGTCTGAAGAGACTAATAAAAAATTATTGAATCTCTCAGCTAAAGTAGTGGAAATTAAAAATGCCTCCAGCACTAAGACCAATGCTTTGAGAAAGGCCGTCGAATATATAGACAATGGAACGGTAAAATATGACGTAGTCGTTATTCTTGATGCTGATAACCTAACGGACAACGATTTCCTGGAAAAAATTAATGATGCATTTTATTCTGGTTGTTCCGCTGTCCAGACTCACAGAGTCGCCAAAAACAGAGACACAAATATTGCAGTTCTCGATGCCGTTAGTGAAGAAATAAATAATTCTATTTTCAGAAAAGGACATACACAGATCGGATTCTCTTCAGCATTGATCGGCTCCGGTATGGCTTTTGAATATGAACTGTTTAAAGATTGTATTATGTCTTCCAAACATATAGGGATAGATAAACAGCTGGAACAAATACTGTTACTACAAAATATATACATCGAATATTTAGAAGTCGTATATACGTATGATGAAAAGGTTGCCAATAAAAACAGTTTTTATGATCAACGCAGAAGATGGTTGTCCAATCAGTTCCATAATCTGTTTTACGGATTGAAAAATATACCATTAGCTATATTAAAAGGAAATTGGGATTATTGCAATAAACTATTCCAATGGATGATGCCGCCCCGAATCGTCCTATTGGGTCTTATAGTAATTATTGCAGTAATTATGACAGTAATAAATTGGCCTTTATCCATCAAATGGTGGGGGTTGTTTCTTTTGTTATGTATAACATTTAGCCTGGCAGTACCCGACTATTTGGTAGACAACCGCTTTAAAAAGGCATTAGTATCTCTACCTTTAGTCTTTATTCTTATGTGTTTAAATTTTTTTCGCTTGAAAGGAGCTAATAAAGAATTTATTCATACCCGACATTCTAACACATCAAATTCTTCAAATACTTAGTTATGAGAATTGCCATAGAAGCCCAACGGATATTCCGTCCCAACAAACATGGAATGGATTTTGTAGCTCTGGAAAGTATACGGGAACTACAACGGATAGATAAAAAAAATGAATACTTCATCTTTGTCAGTCCGGGAGAAGATCGCTGTTTATATGAATCAGACAATGTTCACATCATCGAGTTAAATTGTCCGACTTACCCGTTATGGGAACAAATAGCCTTGCCACGTGCCGTATCCAAAATAAAACCGGATTTATTGCATTGTACGAGTAATACAGCACCAATCAACAGTCCGGTACCATTGATCCTTACTTTGCACGATATTATTTTCCTCGAACCTCGGCAAAGCAACAATAAATCACTCTATCAAAATATGGGTTGGTATTACCGTAGGTTGGTAGTTCCACGAATACTCCCCACATGTCAGAAAATTATTACGGTGTCCCATTTCGAACGAAATCGGATCAAAGAAACATTGAGACTATCCGAAGACCAAATAGTAACGGTTTATAACGGTTATAGTCGTTATTTTTTTCCTCGGGAAGAAACAAAGGCTATTACACAAAAGTATATACAAGCCGATAAATTCTTATTTTTTCTGGGTAATACAGATCCCAAAAAAAATGTTCCCCGCACATTAAAAGCCTATGCTTTATACCGGAAACGTTCGAAAGATCCTCTTCCTTTATTAATAGCTGATATCAGGGACGACATCCTGACCACTCTTTTAAAGGAACTCAAAATTGAGGATATACGACCTTTCATTTTTAGTCCGGGATACATACCCAATACAGACTTACCTCATTTGTATAGCGGTTCTTTTGCTTTTTTATATACATCATTAAGAGAAAGTTTCGGCATCCCCCTATTGGAAGCAATGGCTTGTGGTACCCCTGTTGTTACCTCCAATACTTCTTCCATGCCGGAAATAGGTGGAACTGATGCATTACTCTCCGACCCTACAAATGAAGAAGACATAACTAATAAACTGCTTTTACTGGAAAACAATCCAATGATATACCGGCAGCAAGTCGATTACGGTCTTGAGCGGGCCAAATTATTTTCATGGGAGAATACGGCCCAGAATTTACTTTCAATTTACCAACATATTAAATCTCAAAAGATATGATAGAAGGGAAAAATTTCATATTTACAGGTTTGCAACCCTGGGATATCTCCATTGGCTCAAATGCTAAAGACATTGCACAGGAGGTAGCAAAGCAGAATAAAGTACTTTACATAAATACACCATTAGATAAAAAAACATGTAATAATCAGGATGATTCACCGGAATTTATTCAGCGGAAAAATGTTATTTTCGGAAAATCACCGGTATTAAGACAAATAAATCCAAATCTATGGATATTAGATTATCCTTTCACTGTCTGGCCCGTCAGTTTTTTACCGGATGGGCCTATATTTGACTGGGTAAACAAGATAAACAATAAGCGCATGTATTCTTTTGTACAAAAGATATTGAAACAACTTCACTTCGATAAATACATTCTGTTTATCGACAATGACATCTATCGTAGTTTTTATGCCCGGGAAATGCTTCAACCGACCTACTCAATTTATTACAGGCGAGACAATTTGATATCAGCTTACTGGCAAAAGCATGCACCTAGATTAGAGCCTTTGCTGTGTAAAAAAAGTGATTTAGTTGTTGCTAATTCCATCCAGCTGGCAGAAGCCGTCTTGCCATACAATCCCAAAAGTTTTGATATCGGACAAGGGCTGAATTTAAGTCAGTATAATCATTGCACAGCTTATCCGATGCCCAAAGACTTGGAGTCAATACCATATCCCGTTGTAGGATATATCGGTTGGATCACAAGCCGTAGGCTAGACGCTGATCTTCTATACCAAATAGCACAAGAATGTTCGGATATTAATTATGTTTTGGTAGGAAAAGAAGATGATTTATTTAAGGGACATAAATTACATACTTTAAAGAATGTCTTCTTTTTAGGCGAAAAACAACAAACACAAGTGCCTGCTTATATTGCTCATTTTGACATATGTATAAACCCACAAAAAATAAATGAAATAACAATCGGTAATTACCCACGTAAAATTGATGAATACCTGGCATTAGGTAAACCAGTTATTGCGACACGAACAAAGACAATGAGTATTTTCGATCTGCATGTATGGAATTGTACTAATACAGATGAATACATAGCAGCAATAAGAGAAGCTCTTCAAACAAACAATCCGGAGAAAATACAGCAAAGAATTAAATTTGCACATACACATACCTGGAAAAACTCTGTTGACAAGATGTATTCATATATAAACTTATAAACAATTGAAATTTATGTTAGATAATCATCCCCAATTAAAATCGATCATTATAACCCTCATATCTCCGAAAAGAAACCCGCGCCCACGATTATGGATCAAATGGTTTGTTAATCCATTCGTTCACAAGCGAGGAAAAGGATCTGTTATACGAAGTCGCAGAAGTCGCATCGATGTATTCCCATGGAGGCGTTTTGATGTAGGAGCATATACTACTATAGAAGATTTTACAACGATCAATAACGGTGCAGGTGATGTAATACTGAAAGACGGAGTCAGAATCGGTATTGGTTCGGTTGTTCTGGGCCCTGTTACAATTAAATCCGGAGCAGGCCTAGGTCAACATGTTTTTATTTCCGGCTTTAATCATGGATATAAGGATGCCACACAAAACTCAAAATACCAGGCTTTAGACAAACGCGCTGTTGTAATAGAAGAAGATTCACATATCGGTGCAAACTCAGTTGTTCTGGCAGGAGTACACATAGGTAAAAGATGCCAGATTGGAGCAGGCAGTGTTGTAACAAAAGATATTCCTGATTATTCCATAGCCGTAGGTAATCCGGCAAAAGTGATAAAGCGATATGATTTTGAAAAAAAAGAATGGGTTTCAATCTCTAAGAATAAATAATATGGTTTCACTTATCACTATAAATTACAATGGATACAAAGATACATGCGAGTTGGTAAACAGCCTCCGTCAATTCGAAGACTATCCCTATGAGATTATTATCGTGGACAATGCCTCTCCTAACGGTGATGGTCCTTTGCTCAAGGCATCATTGTCTGGTGTAACAGTTATATGCAGCGACAAAAATCTAGGATTTTCAGGAGGAAATAATCTAGGATATAAATATGCAAAAGGAGAGCATATCCTATTTATAAATAACGACATGATAATTACCGGTCCTTTTCTAAAAACATTGGTTAATCGGTTACAAACCAATGAACATATCGGGCTTGTCTCTCCTAAAATAAAATACGAACACCATCCCGATATAATTCAATATGCCGGATACACTGCCATCAATTCAATACGTATCAGCAATCATCTTATTGGGGTTAACCAAAAAGACAGGGGACAATATGACCAGGCAACTCCTACCGCTTATGCTCATGGAGCCTGCATGCTTACTTCAAGAGCGATTATAGAAAAGGCAGGAATGATGACGAACATATACTTCCTTTTTTATGAGGAAATAGACTGGAGCATACAGTTAAAACGAGCCGGATATGAGATATGGTATGAACCGGAAGCCTATGTATTACACAAAGAAAGTATGACTATTAAACGGGGAACTCCACAACGTTTATATTATCTTACCCGTAGCCGAATCTTATTTACACGACGAAATTCGACTTTCTTCATAAAAATAGCAGCGATATTATACCAACTGTTCATTGTCATCCCTAAAAATATATTACTATACTCTGTTCATGGACAAAAAGACATGCTGAGATCTTTTATAAAGGGAAGTTATCATGGATTTAGAAATAAAATCGAATAAAATGAATAAACAAAAAGTCGCTCATATTGAAAGCCTACGCGGCATAGCGATTTTATTGGTCGTTATAGGACATGTTATCGGTTCAACCCCTGCGGGAGGAATGAAAATAGATTATCCTTCGTTCTGGAGATATTTATATATATGGATTGACTATATACAATTGCCCTTATTTACTGGAATAGCCGGTTGGGCATACGCCATCAAGCCTGCCATAAACAGTGAATTCAAAACATTCGTTTATAAAAAAGCCATTAGGTTACTCATTCCAATGGCTACGGTCGGAACATTATATTTCATCACTCAATACTTAACTCCCGGCACAAATATGAAAGGGAATTTATCCGATATTTGGAAAATCTATATTTTCCCATATACAATTTATTGGTACCTTCCTTCTCTTTTCCTCATTTTTATAATCATGTATATCATAGATAAATTCAAATTGTGCCAGTCAGTTAAAACATGGTTATTTCTGTTTGTAATCACATGGGGAATAAGCCTGATCATAAAAGCATTACCTTCAGACATTCCGAATCTCTTCAGTTATAAAGGAGCATTAGGTCAGTTACCTTATTTTATTACCGGAGTCGGTATACAAAGGTTCACCGGGCAACTGTATAAAAAGAAAGCAATTTATATTTATTTTATTCTCACATGTATAGGGCTTACTTTACTTCAATATAAATGGTTCTACGTATTAAACTTTGGAGTAGATATTTCTTTTTGGTATAAAGCATTATTACCTCTATGGACAGCTTCGACCCTTATGCTTTTGCTTCACATAAATCGCAGTAACCAATTCTTCACCTGGCTGGGAGGCTTTGCTTATACTATTTATCTGTTCCATGGCTTCGGCACATCCGGAGGAAGGATTATGGCAACTAAACTAGGCATAAATTCATCTTTGTTTATAGTCATAATGGCTACTATTATAGCATTATTCTTACCTCTTGTGATAGAAAAAATTGCTAACAAATGGAGAGCAACAAAAATTCTTTTTCTAGGTAAAAAGTAGCATACAAAGCAAATAATATAATTTACGTACGAATGAAAAAGTTAGTAGTCATTTTTACTATTATGTTTATTGTATCTTCATGTTCAAAAGACGCAATAATACATTCCGATACAGCTATACACATAATAACTTCTGATTCAAGCAGTCAAATAGACATGAAATCCGATCAGACAAGAGAGATTCTTCCAGGTAGTACTATTTACCTGGTAGGAGATTTTTTAAACGTTCGATTCACGGGTTTAAAAGGAAGTGCCGAACATCCTATTCGCATAACCAACTATCCGGGGAAAAAGCTTGTGATCGGGAATCCTGATTGGGCAGGAGGTGCCTATTCCAGTGCCATACAATTATCCGAATGCCAACATATAATACTAGGTGGAGAAGACAACGCAACAGATTTCTTGATCGATGGTTCCACAACAGAGGCCCGATCTTCCTATTTTGGAGTCAACCTCAGACCCTTCACTGATAATGTGGAGGTTAAAAATATAACAGTCAGAAACGGTGGTACCGGTATTGTTGCCAAAACGGACCCCGAGAAAGATGATCCGAAAACATGGTATCCTGCAACCGTACTCGAAAACTTATCCATCCATAATGTAAATATAACCAATGTTTCGACCGAAGCAATGTACATAGGGCATACGGCCGTATGGTGGGGATGGGACGAAACTGGAAAAGGATACAATGCCGGAGCGAAACCAGATAACCCGAGCCATACTTATGTAATGCCCGTTAAATGGAAAAATGTAAAAATATATCAGAACCATATATCCGGTCCGGAATATGATGGAATACAGGCATCTGCAATAGAAGGATTGGAAATATACGGTAATGAAGTGGCCGGTTTCGGAACCCGAGCTATATGGGGACAAAATGCGGGTATAATTGTCGGCGGACGTACTACTGATACGAATGTCCACGATAATTATGTACATGACGGCACAGGAGAAATTCTTCAATTTCATGGATCCGGAAAAAATAACTCAACTCACATCATACACAACAACCTCTTCGTAAATTCTCAATCCAATGGAATGGGGATATATGGCTTAATTGATGCTGCGACCATTCATATTACCAACAATACCATTGTAGGATGCCAACTTTTTGCAATCCAGGTAAACGGTAAATATTATGAAACCTTGGCTAAACTAAATAATAATGCTTTTGTCGAATGTTATCAAAAAGATCCGTCATCATTAAAATATATACGAATAATGAACAATGGGAAAGTAGAAGAATCGGATGATAAAGAGTTTGACTCAATAAAGAGTGCCCAAATAGACCCTCATAATCACTATCAACCCCTACCCGGCTCTCCCATCGAAAATGCAGGCTACAGACATACGTCTCAATAAGTTATTTATCTTTTGGTTTTCGGGATAGTATTTCTTTCAGGATTATAAACTCCTGAAAGCGGAAATAACGGGATAACACTAGAAAATAAAGGCTGCCGGATAACATTCCGATACCAAACTGTAACCAAACATTTTGGAAGATAAGAACGCTTCCATACATCACCGCTCCCATTGAAAAAGAGAGTAAGATAACCGGATACAATTCCTTAAACTGGATATACAGACTTATACCTATTAATTTGCGAGTATAATAGGTTATTATCACAATGTCAGCAAAAGAGTAGATGATTAATCCCGCACACATCACTTTTATACCGAATGGTATAGTCAGGAATAAGATAAGAAAAGCAACAGCCTTTTTTAGAATCTCCGCATATAAAAAGTAATCCGAACGCCCTTTGACGTTCAACATATTATGATTGATCTTCATTACCGGATCCCACATATAGGCAATACATAAGATTTGCAATAATGGTACAGCCGGCAACCATTTATCCGTCAGCAACAAACGCACCAAAGGTTCCGCCAATGCACAAAGACCTATCATCACAGGAAAAATAAAAAAACAAGCCATCCGCATATACTTCAAAAACATTCCATATAACTGTTCATGATCATCCTGCAACCGGCATTGGATCGGATAAATCGCACGTACTATCACATTGGTGAGATTCGTCGACGGAAATTGGGCAAGTGTAAAAGCACGATTATAAAATCCCAACTCTCCGGCAGAAAACTTTAAACCGATGATCATTGTATACAAATTAGTATAAATCGTATGTAATAATGAAGACAGCAGAAGTTTGGAACCAAACGAAAATAACTGCTTAAAAGATTTGACCGAAAAACGGAAAGAAGGCATCCAACCGGAAAAAAACCAGACAAAAAGAACACGAAGCAAATTATTCAAAAGAGATTGCCAGACAAGTGCCCAGGCTCCAAAACCTTTACAAGCCATGATAACCCCAACAACTCCACTGATCACAACAGCAGTCAATGACGCCATTGCCAATCTTTTAAAATCAAGTGCAATGGTTAGTTTAGCCTGTTGAACAATTCCAAATGAATTAATAATAAGGATTATACCAAATATCTTTGTAATGCTCTCCAGTTCTTCTTCATGATAAAAGCCAGCAATCGCAGGAGAAAAAAGATATAACAATAAATACAAAAAAACAGATATAACAATATTAAAGAAAAATACGGTACTATAATCAACATCCGCTTTATCTTTCTTCTGGATCAAGGCATTGGCAAAGCCACTATCAATGAATGTTTGGGCTATCGCCATGAATATACTCAGCATCGCTATTAAACCATAATCAGAGGGCAATAACAATCTGGCAATTATAAGACTTAGTAGAAATTGTATGCCTTGAACAGAAAAGCGCTCTACTGCACTCCAAAACACACTTTTGGTTGCTTGTTGTTTAATAGACATTTGTATATATGATCAATATTAATTATGATTTTGCTCAATAAATCTCTCCCACCATAAAGCCAACGTATACAAATTGAAATATTGAATAGCTTTACTTTGCTTATACCAGAACCAATTTCCGTTTTCATTGACGTCCTGGTCGTATTGCTTTATAAAACGATCTACTGCATCCCGTTTCAGAAAATCACGGGTTACAGACGAAGCCATTATGAAGTCCGCAATCCGTGCCCTTTGCTTATCATTTTTAAAGAAGAGTGGCATCGGTGCGAAGCCTCCCTGTTTCTTTTTTGATGTGATAACTTCCGGCAGCATTTGTTTATAATGATATTTCAATAAATATTTAGCCGTAGCATGTCCCTTCGCTATATCAATAACATTTCTCCCTTTACATTTATAATATACCGGCAATTGTTGCAGGAAATTATAAATATCTGAATCCATATAAGGAAAAGCCATCGAATTATCAAACATATCAGCCATCCTGGATGCTTTGAACAAAATCACCTGATTAATGATTTTTTCTACATCCGTTTTATAAGCATGCTGAAGATATAAATGTTCAAAACTCCGCAAATCGGATGTCATTCTTTCCCCGGAACGGATCAAAGAACGATCCTGTAACATCGTTTTCAAACGGAAATCCGGGAAACCGAACAAATCTCCTTTCAGAATACTCAGGATTTTATCCAGATGAAAACGGATCCTATATAAACTATTATTTTTATCAAATCCCGGTTGACTTAACAAGCGGTATATCAAACCGAATACAGGAGCAACCTTATATTTCGATATCAAATAATGTAATGCTATTTCACGCCCGGATGTTCCAAAATACTGATCGCTACCATCTCCACCCAAAATAACATCCGGCTTGTTATGTCCTATAAGCTTCATTACGGTATAATTGACCATCAATCCCCCTTCTACAAAAGGATCACCTAGAAAATCCACAATATCAGGTAGTGCTGTTATTTCACTTCCGTCAATTTCATATTCCGTATGGATCGTACCGAAGGTTTCTGACATACATCTGGCAAGTGGTAATTCAGTCCAGGTATCTCCCTTGAAACCAATAGAATAAGAATGAATATACCCTGAATATATTTTACGTAAAGCAACCAGATTACACCCGGAATCATAACCTCCACTTAATAAAATACCTATAGTCGAGTTTTTTCCAATTCTTTTTTTTATCGCTTCAATATGTAAAGTTCCATATTGCTCAGCTAATTCGTCCAAACTTTTATCATTTTGAACAGGAAGTATATAATCAGTCGGATATAGCTGTCTGGTTATAGATTGTCCATTCCGGTATACCAACATTTCTCCGGCACCCAGTTTGTTGACCCCTTTTAAGGAAGAAGAAGGAGTCGATATATATCCGATAGAAAGAAAATCTGCTAACGCCTGACAGTCCGGTTCAGTAATAAACCCATCTGTCTTTTGCAGTAAGGCCAAAGAAGATGCAAAAAAGAAATTATTATAATAAACCAGTTTATTTGTACCGTGATGATCACGAACGATTATTATCTGTTCAGAATCAAACACTACAAAAGTAAAAGAACCGTCTAAATAAGAAAAGCCACTATCCCCCGATCGTTCATACATTTCTGCAATTATAGCTGCATCAGACAGATTTTCCACATTCATCTCTGATTTTCTATTATACAAGACTCCCCAGAAATAGACTTTAGTCCTATCATTTACACATACAGATGATACTTGATCATAAGTAATCTGATCGCCTCTATTCCATGCTAACTTATCAGGAAAAGGCTTATCATTCTTAAACTTTCCAATAAACATCATTCTCTTATTTTTTATTATCTAGGCCATGAGAAGTATGAATAAATTTCTTATTAGCACCTTTCAGGCGAAAAAGATTACAGAACATCAATAAAAAAGAATACGGCAATTCAAACAAAGCAATAATCAATCGTTTATTAAGTAGCGAAGATGGAATAGCCAGCAATAAAGCCAAAATCAGAAAGAAAAACAATATCCACCATTTAATGGACAGCCCTCCGGCTATAAACGCTAAGCATAGAGAGATAACGAAAGTCATACCCAAAAGAAGTATCCGGGGAATACTCATCTGCTGAAAAACCTTATCACAGAAATCCCAGTTACCTTTTAATAAAGCGGCCGGTACATCTCCTATAAATCTTCCTAAATAATGAATTTGTGCGGAAAGCCATCGACGTCGTTGGTTTGAAAAGTTTGCATGGCTTTGAACCTTTTCATCTAAAACGTCAACATCCGAGAGGTAATAAATTCTTTTGCCCTCCTTTATCAGAGATAGTTCTAAAGCACGGTCAAAACCGCCAACAGCATCTATAGACAACATTATTTTTTTAAATAAAGTATAGTCAAAAGCCATGCCCGAGCCTATCAACGCAGCCGATAAACCGACATTAGCATGCCCTAATCTAAAGATACTATTATTAATCTCTTCGCTGACAGCATCCAGAATAGATAAGTTTGTGTTCAGGTTCTTGGCCATTCGATGTGCCTGAACAATCTGAACCTTGGGTTCTGAGAATGCATCATTGATTTTCTGCAAAAAGTCAGGATATATTATATTGTCTGCATCTAATACAATGGCAGTATCATAATCATCACCGAGTTGTTCCATTGCATAATTTAAGGCTTTAGCCTTTGTACTATTCTGAAAATAGACTTTTATCAACCTGATAGGTAACTTTGACAAAACTTCATTTGTTTCATCCTTCATTCGATCTGAAATAGCTACAACTTCATATTTATCAGCAGGATAATCCTGATTCATACAAGATTGTATGCACTCCATAATCACCAGATCCTCTTTATAGGCAGGTATTAATATTGCTATTCGCTTTATTTTATCCATATTCTTTTTGGGTAAGTTTCTCTGTTTATTACGGGAAAACAAACTAAAAAACAGCAAATAGATAATATTGATAGCAAAACATACAAATAAAATTTTCTCTCCCCAGTACAGTAATATCATATTTGATAATTTTACAAAAACATAAATGCTACAAAAATAATAAAAACACTACACCAAAAAGCAAAAAGTGCTTATTTTTCAACAAGAGTTTAAAATAAATTATTCTTCCAAGTTATTATTACAAAACTTTACTACATTTGCAAATATTAAAATTTACATTCTATATTATGGAATATTTTCACATTATACTTATATGCCTGTTTTGGTTCGGTATCTCTATAGTCTTCTATATCTATTTGGGATACATACAAGACGCCTTTTTCCTAAAAGTTTTTTGTATTAGACACAATAAAAACGCATTGAAAATCATAGCTTACTACTATTTATCTCTATTTTTGTAAAAAAAAGAAAATGAATCTTATTTTAAAAATAGATATTCTACTGTTTGTTATCACTGTACTATTCACAGGATACAATCTTTTTTTCACTTTGGCCTCTTTTGTCAAAAGAAAAAAAGGAAAGACAGACCATGTTAAAACACAAAGCATTGTAGTTATCTTTGCTGCCTATAAGGAAGACCGGGTAATAAAAGAATCTGTTGAAAGTTTTATGAAGCAAGATTATCCCCGGGATAAATTTCAGGTAGTAGTGGTCTCTGATCATATGGAGGAGGCAACCAATCTCGCTTTGGAGCAATTGCCAATAACTCTTTTTATTCCTGACTTTCAAGAAAGTATGAAGCATAAATCCATATCTTATGCATTAGATCACTTGGAAGGATTTGACCGGGTTATTATTATGGACGCCGACAACATTACCGACACAGACTTCCTGACCCGCATAAACCAAGCCACACAAACAGTTAAAGTATTGCAGGCCCACAGAACCCGGAAAAATGAAAACACATCCGTTGCCGTGTGGGATGGCATTTCAGAAGAGATAAATAATACTATATTCAGAAAAGGACGTGTGAACGTCGGACTATCATCAGCTTTGATCGGTTCCGGAATGGTTTTTGATTTTGAATGGCTGAAACAACATATGCATGAGTGCAAAACCTTTGCGGAAGACAAAGAACTGGAAGCTATCCTGGCCAGAGACAACATATTCGTAGATTACAGTGATGATATATATGTATATGATGAGAAGACCGCCAGACAAGACATTCTGATCAGACAACGATCAAGATGGTTCCATGCTCAGATTCTTGCATTTTCCCTGATAACAAAGGATTTTAATATAAGGAAGATAAATCTGTCATATATTGACAAGGTCATCCAATGGATCCCTTTCCCCAGACCAGTCCGTTTTTTGCTGATATTCCTGATGATACTCTTCTGGTCTGTCGTATCGTTTCCCGTTGCAATTAAATGGTATTGCCTGCTAATCATCAAAATAGGAACATATCTCTTAGCAATACCCCGGAATATGTACACCCAAGACTTTTTCGTCAGCATAACAAAACTACCATCAATGATGATAGCACTGTTACGCAGTTACACGGCTTCGATTTGCCGCGTAAAAAAGAAAGACATGAGTTTCAACAATACACCGCATCATATCACTAAAAAGAATAATCATGAATAAAAAAGTCTCCATAATCACTGTTAATTATAACGGGGTCACAGATACATGTGAAATGATTGAATCATTAAAACGGCATGAAAATTATCCTTACGAACTGATTGTTGTGGATAACGGTTCAGCCAGTCTGAATGATTACACTTTGTTAAAAGAAAAATATCCTGATGCAAAAGTAATACGAAACGATATAAACCTCGGATTTGCAGAAGGAAATAACATCGGCGTCAAACAGGCAACCGGTGATTACTTGTTTTTCCTGAATAACGATACGATCATTACCCGCCCTATTCTTGAGATACTGGTAAAACGGCTGGATAGTGATGAAAAAATAGGATGTGTCTCCCCTAAAACGACTTTCTGGCCGCAAAACAATAAACTGCAATATGCAGGAGCCACTCCAATGAGTTACATAACACTCCGTAACGAATTCATCGGCTACTCACAGGAAGACGACGGAAGGTTTGATGTCCCGCAGGAAACAGCCTTTGCCAATGGAGCAGCCATGATGATCCGGACGGCTGATATTCAAAAGTTCGGTTATATGAGCGAATACTATTTTTTGTATTATGAGGAACTGGATTGGTGTACCTTCATGCATAAAGCCGGATTTAGTATCTGGTATGAACCTCAGGCAGTCGTCGGACATAAAGAAAGTGCCAGTGTCGGTCTGCAAAGTCCGTTACAAGTATATTTTCATACCCGCAATCGCCTGATATTTGCCCAAAGAACATTGTCTGACCCATTTGAAAGGAAATGTTCCTATCTATATCAGCTTTTTGTTGCTTTACCTAAGCACTTTCTGATTTATTTATGCCAAGGAAAATTCAAGCTGATACTTCCTTTGCTTAAAGGAGGAATAGACGGAATCTCTTTTATCAGATAAATAAATATAAAACCATGCAAGAAGTATTTTACACTGTAATCGAATGGCTATTTTGGATCGGTATCTTTATAGTCTTCTATACCTATCTGGGATACGGTATATTATTATATGTATTAGTAAAAGTAAAAGAACTCTTCAAAAAACCCATAAGCATAGGATTGCCCGAGCCTCTTCCTGAAGTTACCCTCTTCATTGCGGCATACAATGAAGAAGATATCGTTGCTTCCAAGATGGAGAACAGTCATGCCCTCGCCTATCCGACCGATAAACTGAAAATCGTTTGGGTTACAGACGGGTCGAACGACCGTACGAATGAACTCCTGAAGCAATATCCGGAAGTAACCGTGCTTTTCCAACCGCAACGCAAAGGGAAAACAGCCGCCCTGAACCGAGGTATACAATATATAACAACGCCCTACGTCATCTTTACGGATGCAAATACCATGCTTAATAAAGAAGCCGTGCATGAAATTATCCGCCAATTCTCCAATCCGGAGGTCGGCTGCGTTGCCGGAGAAAAAAGAGTGGAAACAAACACTGCCCAGGGAGCTACGGCGGGAGAAGGCATTTACTGGAAATACGAATCAGTCCTGAAAGCATTAGACTACCGGTTGTATTCGGCAGTCGGAGCAGCAGGAGAGTTATTTGCCGTACGGACGGAGTTATTCGAACAAATGCCGTCAGACACCCTGCTTGACGACTTTATTCTTTCATTACGTATTGCGCAAAAAGGATATAAAATAGCCTATTGTAAAGAAGCCTACGCTACCGAAACCGCTTCCCTCAATATGAAAGAAGAAGAAAAACGCAAAATACGCATTGCTGCCGGAGGACTGCAATCGGTCTGGCGTCTGCGAAACCTGTTCAACATCTTCCGTTATGGTATGCTTAGTTTTCAATTTGTGAGCCATCGTGTCTTACGATGGACCATTACGCCGGTCATGTTATTTCTTTTAATACCATTAAATATAATATTAGCCTGTTATGGAGGGTTTACTTATATATTTTTACTACTTTTACAAGTTGCATTCTATATAATGGCTTATGCCGGTTATATGATGGAACAGAAAAATGTTCGAAACAAGTTGTTTTTTATCCCCTACTACTTCTCTTTCATGAATATAAATATGATAAGAGGTTTTTTCTATTTAGCTGGAAATAAAGGGAATGGAGCATGGGAGAAAGCAAAAAGAATTCAATAAAAAAAATAATTCTAAAATGTAACAAGGAAAACGCCTGTAAATTCAAACATTATTAATATTTTTGCGTACGCATAGTGATTGAATATCAAGAAAAGTTTAAATTTGATATGGATAATTTAGCAGCAGGATATACAGTATTGATCGTTGACGATGTACCAACCAACGTCATGTTAGTACAAGCTATATTAAAAAAAGAAGGCTACAGGCTATTAACCTGTGACAGCGGAGCCAAGGCTTTACGTCTGGCACATGACAAGCACCCTAATCTCATACTATTAGATATCATGATGCCGGAGATGGATGGATACGAAGTATTACAGCATCTTAAAAGTAATCCGGACACAAACGATATACCTGTTATTATCATGTCGGCCCTGAGTGATATGCAGAGTATAGTAAAAGGTTACCAGCTCGGAGCAACAGAATATGTGACGAAACCGTTCCAGAGAGAGGAATTGGTTAAGCGCGTAGCTCACCGTTTCGAGTTATTCAGCATTAAACGAATTAAGCAGGAACTGGAAAACACCATAGAATCCCGTGACACCCTTTATTCCGTTATCGCCCATGATCTGCGTTCGCCACTAGGTTCTCTGAAAATGATGAACAATGCGATCCTTATGATGGTAGATAAGGACCAGGTAAGTCCGGAAGTATTTGAAATGCTCCAGATGATGAACAAGACGTCGGAAGAAATCTTCCTGCTGTTGGATAATTTGCTTAAGTGGGCTAAAAACCGTCTGAAGAAACAAAACGTATATAAACAGGAAACTGATATAAACAGCCTGGTTTCAAGCACAGCAGAAATATATATCCCGATGGCAACTCAAAAAGGACTGACTATCCAATTACAGGACATGGACAAAGAATTATCCGGTTTTGTTGATATAGACATGATCAAAACAGTTGTCAGGAACCTTATTTCAAATGCTATTAAGTTCAGCTTTGAAGGCGGAACCATTACTATCGGTTCCAAGATAGAAGGAGACCATGTTGTTATCAGCGTCAAAGACTCCGGCAAGGGGATAAAGAAAGAAGACCAGGAAAAGCTGTTAAAACAGAATACTCACTTCACGTCCTACGGAACGAATAATGAAAAAGGTTCCGGATTAGGTTTGATGCTTTGCAAAGACTTTGTTGAACAGCATGACGGAAAGCTCTGGTTCGAGTCGGAAGAAGGTAAAGGTTCCACATTCTTCGCATCCCTGAAAGCGTTGAGTAAAGAATAAAAAGAAACTATATAATGAAAAAGGGAAGGTTCGTCACCTTCCCTTTTTCATTATAACCCGATTCAAATCTGAAGCGAACCGCTTATATTCAATATCCGGTATGGTTTCTCCGGAGGAAAGAACAACTAACGAATGATCCGGATATCCATTTCTGTAAGCCGGATGGGTATGAGGATACGGATTTTCTACAAACCCATGTAACTGATAAAAATGCAAGCGGGCAGCAGAGACATTATCCGTAACAGGGTCTATTTCTAATAATACACGCCCACTTTCCTGCTCTATCAGATTCTTCAGAATCAAACCTCCCAGACCTTTCCCGCGCTCATTCGGATGGATTGCAAAATGTTCCACATACGTATAACTATCGAATCTCCAATAAGCGATAAAGCCCAATAAAAGATCATTGACCGGATCAATATGACAATCCAAATGATACCGGCTGTCTGAAAACGCGTCCTGTTGCTGCTCCACAGTTCGTTGTTCATAGATTGGGAAACTTATATCATATATGTTTCTAAAAGCAGTATACCGCGGATGATCCGTTGCTGTCAATCTTATAATCTCCATCTTGTTTTTGTGTTCTTAAACGGATACAAAGATAAAAACTAATGCTTTCTAACCTGCAAGCAATTGTATTCAAATATAAACATACAACCTTGATACTGTTTCATTACTATGAAACAAATGTTTCTCCCTAATGAAACAAGTGTTCCACTAGGGAGAAACAGATTTTACTTAGTATGTATTTTCCAGAGGTCACTGCATCCGTCGGATACCAATAGCCTTATTATACTGGGCCAATGATGCTTTTTGCTGGTACCAGGTCTGGATCAAGCTGCTATAAGACTGTATCCATGACAACTGGGCAGAAAGGACATCGACGATGGGAAGCTTTCCTTCGTTGTAACTGAATGTATTCAGATCCAGGTTCTCTTCTGCTATCTTACAAGCCTCTTCAGCGACATCGATCTGTTTAGTATTCTCTGTCAGGCTTGTCCATGCATTAGCCACTTCCTGAGTGATCTGGTCGCGGGTATTATCCATTGCATACTCTTTACTGCGCAGCACGGCTTTTTGGGAATTTACTTCCTTGAAACGGGCACCCCAACGGAACAAAGGAATCTTTAAAGAAGCAAATACAGCCGGTGTCCATAAGTTATCGGAGCCTTTTACGTTCAGCATAGGAGTTCCCCATGTGCCCTGAAAACCGACAGACAGGGTCGGATTATATTTTGCTTTTGATAGGTTGATCTGTCTTTTCTGATACTCGATGTTCAATTTGGAGATCAGGTAGTCCGGCCGGTTTTCCAATGCTGCCGATTCACCGACCTGCATAGGCAACGGTAAAACCATCGTAATAGAGTCTGTGATCGTTATCGGTTCCATTGGAGGAACGCCCATCAGGACATTCAGATTCTGCAATGCAATCTGATAATCCTTATAAGCGGCACTTTTATTCAACTCGGCTTCCTTTAAACGGGCCTGTACCTGCAACAGGTCAGTCTTGCTGATCTGTCCGTCCTGAAAACGGAGAGTCAGCACGTTTGCCAGTTCCTGTACGATATCGACATACTGTGTCATTACACCGTACATGCCTTTACGGGCGGCTACAGACCAATAGTTCATATCTGCGGCATAAACGATGTTATCGGTCGTCAGCTCTTCGGCCTCAGTAGCGATCTGACCCTGGATTTCGGCAGCCTTATAATTGTTGTAAATTTGTCCGCCGGCGTAAATAGGCTGGCTTACTGTGGCACCAAGACTATACGTATTATGGTCCATTTCAATACCGGGTATGCCATCTCCCATTCCCAATTCGTATTTATTTATACGGTATTGATAACTTCCGGAGAAATCCACAGCCGGGAAGAATGCTGTTTTAGCTGCTTTAATAGCATGCTGCATTGCAATCCGTTCTTCCGAACTTTGCTTGATCTGACGGCTGTATTCAAGTACTTTTTCTTTGTATTCGGCTGCCGTAATGGGCTGCACCTGTGCTTTCGCAGACAGGGCACCCAGTAACATACAACCTATTATCAGTTTACTTTTCATATCTTATTCCGATTTAATCTTAAAGAAAATACAATAGGTAACCGGAAGCACGAAGATGGTCAGGATGGTTGAAACAAACAAACCTCCCATGATCGTTGCGGCCATACCTGCAAACATCGCGTCGCCCAGCAACGGAAGCATACCCAGAATCGTTGTACCCGAGGCCATCGTAACAGGCACGATACGTGTCTTGGTTGCCTCGATAACAGCATTGACAGGAGCCAGTCCGTTATCCATTTGCAAACCAATCTCATCGACGAGCACAATCGCATTCTTAATATTCATACCGATCAGTCCCAACAATCCCAGCATCGCAAAGAAGTCGAGCGACTTGCCAAATACCAGTAATCCCAGTACCACACCGATGAAGATCAACGGAAGCATAGCCATAATCAACACCGGTTTACGGTAATATTTCGGGAAAAGGAACAACAGGGTAACATAGATCAGACCGAACATCAACGGAATATTGGCGGCAATCGCTTTGTTACCTTTATCCTGTTCGCTTTGTTCTCCGAAATAAGTCATCTTATAACCTTCAGGAACCTGTATTTGTTTTTGAGCTTCTGTCCAAAGATGGCTGAAAGCAGCCATGGTGTTAGCGCCGCGTTTCGGCTCACATTGCATCATCATGTATGGCTGACGGTTGTAACGTCTCACTACATTATATTCATAATCGAGAGAGAAATCGTCGATAACCTGTTCAACTTTGACGGAACGTCCTTTGGCACTGTAAACCGGCAATGTTCTAATATCGTTCAGGTTCATAGAATCCCTGTCGGCATCCTTCATCAGGATAGGCATGAAGACATCGCCTTCACGATATTCGCCTAATGGTACACCGTTTGTTGCCGAACGAAGGGAATAAGCAACCTGCTGGCGGGTAATACCCAGGCGCAGACCTTTTTCCTGTGAGTACATCGGTTTCCATACCGGTACTTTATTCCCCCAACTGTCACGCACTTCCATCACCTGGTCGTACTGGCGGGCAATCTCTTTGACTTGTTCCGTTAAAGCGACCAGTGTATCCACATTGTCGCCGATAAAACCGATCTCGATAGCGGCATCTGGTACCGGAGACAAGGCAAACAAGGCTGAACGGGTCAAGATATCAGGATAGTTAGCCACCATATAGTCATAGAATTTACCTTCTTCCGCCTGTGCATCCTCCGCCTTTTTAGTTTCAATCAGCACATTGGCAAAGTTGGGTTTCGGACCTACCGACGAACTTGCCAGGTAATAGCGGACCGGTGAACCTCCCAGGGTAAATGAATATGACTTGATATTCTCGTTCTTACTCAGGTAATCTTCAATCAGCTTAACATTCTTCTCCACGTCGTAAATACTGTACCCTTCAGGGAAGATCAGGTCGGCACGGAAATAAGGTTTGTTCATGATCGGGAAGAAACTCTGCGGCATGATACTCATAATAAATAAGGAAAGGAATAATGTCGCAATCACGGAAGTAATAGTTATCCATCTGCGTTTGATCAGACGACCCAGCACCCCTTCGAATTTATGATACAGTTTCGTATCGTACGGATCCTTCGACTCGCCCGGTTTAGCCTCTTTCAGGATAAAGTTACCGAAAGTTGTTGTCTGAGTCAATGCCAGTATCCAACTTAAACCTAATGAAACAGCCAATACGATAAACAACGGTTTAACGATTTCGGCTACTGAAGCCGGAGCCAGATACATCGGCAGGAATGAACAGACAGCGATAAAGGTAGCCCCCAGCAATGCCCATTGCGGTTTGGTCGCCCCATCGATCAGGGCCTGATAACGAGACAATCCCCGCTTGATACCCACCTGCGCATTGTCGGTTACAACTATCGCATTATCCACCAGCATACCCATTGCAATGATAAAGGCAGCCAGCGAAGTACGGTTCAGTCCGACGCCCCAGATCAGCATAAGCAATAAAGTACCGCCCACTGAGAAGAGCAGCGAACTACCCACCAGCATACCGGCACGTGATCCCATCACCAGGAAGATCACCACGATTACAATCAACAACGATTCGATCAGGTTCAGGATAAAACCATTGTTCGCTTCATCTGCTATCTTGTTTTCCGGATAGATCGTTTTCAGGTCCATTCCGACAGGGAACAATTGTTCCATCTCCTGGAGGTGGGCAGCTACATCATTACCGACAGCCACCACGTCATCTTTAGCACCTGTTGCAACTCCGATACCAATAGCACGTTTGCCATCCACACGCATCAGATTGGAAGGAGGATCCATATAACCTCGTTCCACAATAGCAATATCTCCTAAACGGACTTCACTACCGCTTTTGGTTACGATCAACTGGTCGCGGATATCCTGGATATTCTTATAGGTTCCTTCCGCCCGGACACGCAACTGGTAGTTACCCGTATTGATATCTCCGGTATTTACCAGCAGGTTTTGCGTTTGCAACACTTGCTGTATCGAGTTCGGGTCGATACCGAGGTTTGCTAGTTTAGGAACTGAAATCCTTACATTAATAACTTGTGTCTGTTCACCAAACAGATATACTTTCTGAACACCGGGAACGGGAGACAATTCCGTCTTAATCTTCTGGGCCCAGTCACGCAATTCATCATAGGTATAACCATCATCCGCACTCAAAGCGTAATAGATACCAAACACGTCTCCAAAATCATCGCTGACTGAGATGGAAGAAGCACCACTCGGCAAGCGGGGCTCTATATTCGCCACTTTACGGCGAAGTTCATCCCACTTAACAGGCATGTTATCAGGGTCGAGTGTCGGCTGAAGTTCAATCGAAATCTTTGACATACCGAAATAAGATTCAGACTTGATCTGAAGCACGTCAGACATAGATTGAATCTCACGTTCGATTGGCTCGGTGACCAGTTTTTCTACCTCGAAAGGAGTCGCACCCGGATATTGTGTTACAAGCACAGCCTGCTTGATCACAAAGGGAGCATCTTCCTTCTTCGGCAATTTAAAGAAAGAGTATATACCACCTATCAGCATAACAGCCAGGAAGAAGTATATAATCTTCGTATTCTCTAAGGAATATTTTGGAATATTCATTGCTTATCCTCTTAATCTGTTAATACTTTTACTTGTTGTCCGTCGACAAGGCGGGTTACTCCGGCAGTAACAATCTGCTCTCCGGCTTTCAAACCTTCGGTTACAACAACACCGTCTTTGCCTACCAGTTCTTTTTCCGTAATCTTACGACGTTCCACTTTCGAGGTTTGCGGGTTATAGACGAACACATATTTATTACCGCTGTTCGGTTCGTCGGCAACGATAGCAGACAGTGGAATCAACACGGCCCCTTCATTGAAACTCTTGCTCTCTATATTCAGGATTACACGACAAGAGAAACCTACGGCTACCTTATATTTATTCAGATTAAATTCGGGATCATCAATATAAAGGAATACCGGTACGCCAGAACCATCGGGCGAGGCTTCCACATATTCTTTTACTTTCGCTTTGAAACGGGTTCCTTTGTAATTGTCAAACTCTACAAAGATGCTGTAGGGAGTGGAGAAGTAAGTGATATTCGTTTCAGGCATTGTAAACTGCACCTGCAATTTGTTCGGGTTTATCAGGCAGACAATACCTTGTCCCATCTGTACCTTCTGATAGTTCTCTACATATTTCTTTTGGATGAAGCCATCGAAAGGAGCACGCAGCTTAGTCTGCTCCAAGGTATTCTGTGAGTTTTCGAATGCTGCCTGCGCATTGGAATAAGCAGCCTTTGTCGATTCATACTCCTGTTGAGAGATTGCCTGTTTAGCCAGAAGTCTTTCTGCACGCTGCAACTGTGCCTGTGCTGTCTGGAAAGAAGCCTTTTTGGCTTCATAATCCCATTTGAAATCCTGTGGGTCTATTTCGGCTACGATTTGCCCTGTACGTACTTTCTGTCCTTCTTCGACATTTAATGAAATCAGCGGACCGGACATCTTAAAAGCCAGGTCACTAAATTGATCAGGCGATACAACACCGCTAAATGATTTTTCTACCATATCCAAAGATGTCACTTCTTCCAGCTTCACCGGACGAGGGCCCTGTTCCTTTACCGGAGGCTGGCTACATGACATCAATGCTGTCAATACAAAAACGGGAATCAATTTACCATTCATGATAACAACTTGATTTAGTTATTTAGTTACTTATTATAATTATATATACTTGTATGCAGTCATATAAAACTATGCGTTAAATCATAGTTATACAACACTCATTTTCCACTAATTGTTCTAATTGCGCCGCTCCTTCGGAACCGAACGGCTGCTACTTACATTTGCTTGTCTTATTTCTATATTGCTCGTACAAACTACTAGTGTCAAAAGGACCAACTGTCCCAATCTATTTTTGCTTCCATTACCCTTTCCTGTTCATCGGGAACAGCCGGAAAGAAATCAATTCCTGTTACTTTTTCCACACTATCGACAGGTATCACCATTGACTTCAAAGAAGTTTTTTTATAATCCTTATTTTCCAGAATGAACGCAATTGCTTTATATTCACTTCCCGAAACGTAACAAATCACTTTGTAAAACGCGTCAGGAACACCTACTTGATTCTTTCCCATCCGTTTCATATTGTCCGTAATTACAGGACCGGTAGCAATCAGCAAAGATCCGTAATCTTTCGCCCATAGACGGCTCTGCTCTTCCAGTTCTTTCCAGATGCCCCGGTTCAGCGCCGGTTTCTGCGGACAGATATTACTGAAATAAAATGATTCACGCATTGCCTTTGCCGACCACTTCATGTCACCGGCAGGAGCCATATGACCACGGTCGTAACCTGTGCGGGTATAATCTTCATTTGTTGCTGTCGCACCTTTTACCATCGGGTCCGGTACGAATTTATTAGAACGTTCCGTCTTTTTGCTTTTCGCCTCTTCGGCAGTCAGCTCGTAAGCTACCCAGTTGGCAATCTTATAATCTGAATTGTAGGATACGGTATACCCTTCGTGACGGATCACTTGCTCGGAACGTTTAGCCTTCAATTTAGGGATTTCGGCATTTGCCGGAACTTTAAAAGTAGTTGTTTTCGGACGAGGGGGAACAATGGCAGGCTTTTTATCTGCCGGTTTTTCCTTTACAGGATCAGCAGGCTGCTTCTTCTGTTCCACCGCCACAGGCTTCTTACCGGAAGTAGGATAGAAATAGTTAAACACATATAACAGGCCGATAAAACAGATAACCACTAAGGCCGCAAGAACAAATATACGCCTGATTACAGAAACTAAAGATGCCCCCTGATTCTTCTTTTTCCGCGATTTTGCTTTGCCTTTTCTTTTTGCCATTGATTAATAACCATTTATTCTCCGCCGCAAAAGTAGATAATGTGAGATTATTAAACAATATATAAACCTTAAATATATTCGTCAGAATTAATACAAAAAGTGCCCCGATTAAAAGGGGCACTTTAAATTATAGGTTCCGGAGCCTATCTGCTGTATCTTTCCTTTCGACGAAACGACCTCTGCACTCGTCTGTTCCGGAACTTGTATTTCCATTAATATAGTACGTCCTGACTTGCGTAATTTCACTTTTATATCCCCGTAATGGGTAGGTACTGATGCCGATGCTTCCGTTAAAGAACCCATCTGAGGTTTTATGCGGAATGTACGGAAACCGGGAGATGTCGGTTCAATACCACACACTTTCTGGCTCAGCAGCGTCAGCGGTCCTCCGCTCCAGGCATGGTTGATCGTACCTCCTCCGAAACCTTCAGCGCCGACTCCCCAACCTTCAAACAAGGTGGTATAATCCTTATAACTTAACATACCGGCATACCGGTCACGCATCCTCTGCAAGGCAACCTCCGGGGCATTCATCTGAAAAAGTGCTTCCAATACATACTTTTCCATATAGGGACTGGCATGATATTCTTTTTTCAAGACCTTCAGTATGGCGGGATACTTGTCTTTTGTCGCCAAACCGGATAGAACGGCCATAGCCTGCGAACGGTCGTCATCCTTGCCATGATAACCCGGAGAACGATATGCAGTGCCGGTCCAGAATTTCGTATTAAAGCATTTCTCAATACTATACATCATACGGGTGATCTCTTCTGCATCTGCTTTCTTACCCAGTTGAAGTGCAAATTCCTTTTCTGCTTTCAGTGCCAGATAATACCAGCAGTTCGTCAATACCCCCATATCGATCTGTTCGCCCCAGTCACCCCAACTCCATTCACCACTGCGTTCGATGGGCAGGCCACTCTTATCGACCTGCCATGTTTCATGCAGATAACGATGCAGGCGGTCATAAATAACCGGAATAAATGTACTGTCTCCGCTATAATAATACTGTGTATAGAAACCATACCAACCCACCGAAGCCAGCATCTGCAAAGGCAACTCCTTCGACCAGTTACCGGCAGGAACAGGAGCAAACAATGAGCCGTCGGCACGCTGCCAGTTCATCAGTTCATAAATGCCTTTAACGGCCAGTTTATGGGAAGAAGGAGAAAGTGCATAGAAAGCCTCTCCCAACTCGTTCACCTCGTCTCCCCACCATTGAGCACGTTCGCGTTCGGGACAATCCATATAATTGTCACGCATCGTTATATATAATGTTCTCGCAGAACGTTTCCAAAGTTCGTTCAGGAAAGAATCGTTACATTGAAACGATCCGGCAAACTCTGTATCATAGCCGGTTTCACGATACTTAACTTCCAGTACTTTTACTCCTTCGGGAAGAATATACCACATCTCATGACCGCTCATCCAGCCGTAACTTTCATACTCCTGTATGCCGTTGCGGGTGACATATTCGGCACGGATATTTTCTGGTCCTCCACCCCGATAATTATCCGTCTGCATATGGATTGTCGCACCTTCCGCCGACTCCACTTTCAGATAGGGTGTAAACTGGCAGTTGTAAGGTAAACGGCAGAACAGGGTATCGCCTCTCTCCGACCGGCGGACACCCGGATACTCCTTTAAACCAAAATCCTTAAAAAGCGGAATAGGACGTTCAACCAGGTTTCCCAAAGGCGCTTTACCAACCACTGCAGCGATCTCGGCTCCGGGAAACGTATTCTTATAGCCAGGCTGGTTCCATCCTTCTAATGTTCTGCGGGCATCGAAACGGATATTGCTTTCCGACAGGCGATAGTTCGGATAAGGAGCACCGGTATTCTGATAAGCATCATATACCCTACAACTCCAGCTTTTATCGGATACAATCTCTATGCCGGGAGCAATCGCCTCAAATAACAAGGCTGCCAGTCCACTGTTCACATGACTGAATCCGTTCTTACCAAAATGCCACACCAAAACAGCGATCGTATTTTCCCCCGACGTAAGGTAAGGAGCAATCTCTACCGAATCGTAGTAAGTATCATAAGGAGAAGGACCGCGTTTCAAGCCTCCTTCAAACACCACCATCCGACCGTTGATCCATAACCAATATTTACTGTCGGCTGCAATATGTGCGGTCAGTGTCCGAGGAACTTCAGCCAAAGTTACCGTTTTACGATAGGCCAGCCAGGTATTGCTCGCACTCTGGCATTGTTCCGTATTTATCCAGTTTGCTTTCCAGTCCGTTTTCGTTTTAGCTTCTGCCGAGGCCAAAAATCCGGCGCATACACACAATAAGAGATACTTTTTCATAATACGATCGCTTTTACAGGTTATCAATTTTATTTAATTCTCCAGATAGACTTTCACACCGTCCGGAGCCTTTACTTCGCTTTTCACTTTACCGTCCGCTCCTTTTTCGTGACGGATCGTTATTACACCCTGCGGAGTAGGGAAAGTTCCTTCCACCCATTTTAAATCGCCCAGATGCGGGGTGATACGGACTGCGCGGCATCCCGGTTCCACCACCTGAACACCCAATACATATTCACTCAGCCATGATGTCGGACCGGAAGCCCAGCCATGACACAAACTATGACGGAAACCTTTATAGCAATAATCACCATAATCACCGTGAATATCCTTTTTCCCTTCAGGCACAAGTTCGTCGATACGTGCTGCATTCGGAAGCCAGTCCATATTGAAATCTTCCCAGAACGTAGTAGCACCCAGGTCGATCATCGCTCCCCAATACTGACGAATCACATCGATCGCTCCCTGATAATTCCCGGCAGCAGCCATTGCACGCAACATATAATATCCGTAGAAAGTAGAGAATCCACGTGCCCCACCTACTGACAGATATTTACTGTTTGCCTCTTCCGGTTTCATCAAACCAGCCAGGGCCAATAAAGCCGCACCCTGTTTTGAGCCCGGAGCATCCGGTGCTATTTTAGATTTCAACAAAGGCTTGATCACCTTCGGAGCCGCCTTTTCCATTTTCTTCGCCGTTTCACGACATTGGGATGCCAACACATCGTCACCAAGTGTTGTACATAATTCATCGCCTGCCCTCATAGCCATCAGAACCAGCGATTGCAGACCGGCATCGATCGCCACCTGATTCTCACTTGACGGCCAGTCCATGAAACGCCATCCATCCAGTTTCTCACGTCCGTCTGCATCCACTTTAGAAATCAGGAGGCGCAGAAGGTCGCTCATATAAGTTTGCTGCTCTTTCAGGTAAGCCACATCTCCATGGTGATAATACCAGTCACGCTGGATCAGCAACCACCAGATCGAATAGGCGCTGATGCCATTCATCCAAGCGGGAAGAGGCGTTACATCACGGATCAAGTCAAGGCTCTTTGGGACGACTTCGTTATAACCGAAAACAGTATTTACGGTCATCACTTCCGGATGCATATCACCCAACCAGACCAGACGATCACGCTTAATACCGTCCCAGAGATATTCCTGCATATTCAAATGAACCGTATAAGCACCGGTCTGCCAGATTTTATTCAGCCGTTCGTCACTACTTCGGAAAGAACCTTTGTACGGGATATCACGGAATGTAGAAATAGCACGGATTTCTTTCAAGGAAACTTCCGTAGAATCGCTCATCAGGTCTATACGGGCAAAACGGAAACCTGAATTACCGACTTCCTGCACACCCAACCAGGGCAATGTGACAACAAAATCACGTATTGCATGGTCATTACTGGCCCCGTTCTTCCCATCAATTTCACACATGGCTTCACTGACGGATTCTCCGAAACGGACACGCATCTTTATAGGGCTTTTATTGGAAAAAGCACCGGTCACAATCTGAATCCCTCCCTGAAGTTCTTTCCCGAAATCAAACAAAAGGGCCGGATGCTCTTCTGACGTACTGGTCATCTTGCAAAGGGCACGATCTGTTAATTCTGCCTGTCCGTTACCCGGCAGGAGCAGTTTATCACCATCTTTTATCAATTCGCTATGTTGTTGCCAGACAATACGCGTCGGGGAAAGATATTCGCGTACCCGGCTGTCGCGTTGCTGGGCCAGTACCGGCAGGGAACATAAAAGAGTAAGAAGTATAAGTATCTTTTTCATGGTATTATCAATAATGAATCAATTTGCTTCTATGGACAGGTTTAGTTATTATCAGATATGAGCTATCTTGTCCCCGTGCTTGACACGGGGCCGCAGAAGAACCAGCAATATCAAAAGATACATATAGGATACGGTCTGTGCCTTTGCGATCCCGTATCAAACACGGGAACGGGATAGCTCATTTCTTTCTAATTTTGAACCTCACACGCTACAGGAACTACAACCCAAAAGCAGGAACCAGATCATCCAACTGCTGGTCGGTCATTCCTGCCGGTTCATAGCCGGCCATGCGGGCACTCAGATAGATTTGAGCAGATTTTGCCAAGGTGTCGATTGCGTCAAAACATTCGATCAGATCTTCACCGACCGCCAGGATTCCATGTTTTTCCCAGAATACAACATCATGTTTTTCCAGTTGTTTGATCGTTGCATGTGCCAGTTCGATCGTTCCCGGTATTTCATAAGGGACAATACCGACACCTTTCGGTACGATGATACGGCATTCGGGGATCATGCCCCATAATGTCCGGGTGATCACCTGCGAATCGAGGAATGGTTTACAATGCGTCATACCGATCAGTTCTGTCGGATGCGTATGCAAAACGACCTTGTTATCACGTCCCAAGGAACGGAGATAATTGTGCATCATCAGGTGAGACGGCAGTTCGGATGTCGGGGCGACAGGTTGTTCGGCAATGATCTCATAGCTTTTTCCGTCCGGTGCTATCCGGATCAGCGAACCATTTACGAACGGATCCTGTGCGACATACCGCATCCGTTTGCCTGTCCCGGTCACATAAAATACATGTCCTCCAAGGGCGGTCATCGCTTCCTGCAACTGAATAGCAGGAGCAAGTGCCGGCAATTCCATTTCTTCCGGTGTCAGTAAACCGGTTAGATTAACAGATATATTTCCTCCATTTCTTTCGGCCCATCCTTTTGTCCAGAGATAGCCAGCCACCTCAGCGATACGGCCAATTTCAGCCATCAAAAGGCTGTTGTTTCCAATTGTTGTCATTTTTTTCTATATTAATTGCTTCGGGTATTCCCGAAAAGTCATCTATAAACTCGGTAACAGCAAAGAGAATATCAGTATTCCCATACCGGTAATTAATACGATAATCGTTTTCCTGCTAACACCTTTCCATTCATTCAATATGATTCCCCAAACATTACTGAATATGACATTCAGCGACATCAGGATACTCCATGAAAAGGCAAGCATTACCGGAGAGTCAGAAAAATAGCTCTTTCCCATGCCCAATCCAAAGAACTGTGAATACCAAAGAACTCCTGCCAGCGCACAAAATAAAACATTATTCAATAATATCTTACCCGGAACGGAGAAATAATCTTTCCCTGTTTTATTTTTTATATTCTGGAAGATACAATAGGCTGCATTCGTCAGGAAGCCACCCATTGTTACCAACAGGATCACCGGATTCAAAGCAAACAAATCGCTTGCACCAGAGGCTTTCGCTTTTTCCAGTATCGGAGTTCCGGATTCAAGGCCCAGATTAAAACAGGCACTCATCACACCCGCCAACAATGCAACCAGCAAACCTTTCGTCAGGGCAAAGTCTTTCACAGCCGCTTTCTTTTCCTCTTCCGTCATGTTGCGGGCACGCAGACTACCGGCATAACCGATCACTGCGATACCAGCCAACGTTACGCAAACACCCAGCAAAAGGATCAGTCCGTCGCCATGAAATAAATCCGTCCCCCCGAATACTGCCGGAAAAAGCGTACCGAATCCGGCACAGGTACCAAGAGCGATACTCTGCCCCAGGGCTATTCCCAGATAACGCATGCTAAGACCGAATGTCAGACCTCCCACGCCCCACAGCATTCCGTAGATTACAGCGCCGGTACTTCCACCGGCACTCCAGAGTTCAGTCAGGCTATTTCCTTCCGGAATAGCGAGTTGTGCGCCCAGATAAGGGAAAACGAGCCAGGCAAAAATACCCTGGATCAGCCAGAAGCTCTCCCAACTCCAGTTTTTCACCTTATTGATCGGCACGTAGGAACTGCTTTGCCCCAGACTGCCGATGGCGATAATCAGTAAGCCTATCAGTATATTCATTTGCGCTTGCTTGTTACTTCCGCTTCATATTTTTCTATTTCTGCAATGTAATCTTCCCCTACAGGAACATTATTTTTCAAACAGTACATATCCCATACGGCAGTCCACGGAAGGCTTTTCAATTCTTCCTGCAATGCCAGGCGCTGGAACAGTTTATCTTCCGATTCATATTGCTGCAAAGTAGCAGACGGTTCAAGCAAGGCTTGCAGGAATGCTTTCAGTGTGGCACGGCAACCGATCACATAAGCTCCTATGCGGTTGATCGTAGCATCAAAATAATCCAGTCCGATATGTACACGGTCCAATGCATTACAACGGATGATCTCACGGGAAAGGTCCAGCAGGTCATCGCTCAATACAACCACATGGTCGCTGTCCCAACGGATCGGACGGCTCACATGAAGCATGATCTCAGGAGTGAACAACAGCATGGAAGAGATCTTATCGGCAATGCTTTCCGTCAGATGGAAATGTCCGGTATCCAACGTTACGATTTTGTTATTCTTAGCTCCATATCCCAGATAGAAATCGTAAGAACCGACCGTATAGCTTTCCAGTCCGATACCGAACAATTTAGCTTCGATGCAATCCTTCATGTTCTTATACTCCGTTGCAAAGATTTCGTCCAGCGAATCTTTCAGCAACTGGCGGTATTTGATGCGGCTTGCCGGCACTTCCTTAGAACCATCATGTATCCAGAGGTTCATCATACAGGGATCGTTCTGGTAAACACCCATCGCCTCACTGATCGCACGGCAGCGTTTCGTATGTTCGATCCAGAAGTTACGGATCGAATCATCCGGATTAGCCAACGTCAGGTTTCCGCTTTTAGGATGTGAGAAAGAAGTGGAGTTGAAATCGAGTTTCATATTGTTCTCTTTCCCCCACTCCATCCAACTTTGGAAATGGGCAGGTTCCACTTCATCGCGATCCACTTTCTTTCCTCCGAAATCGCCATAGATTTCATGCAGGTTCAAGCGATGAGTTCCCGGGATAAAAGAGTTTGCTGTCAGGATATCGGCGCGAACTTCATCTATATTACGCGCTTTGCCCGGATAATTACCGGTCACCTGTATGCCGCCCGAAAGCGAGCCGTCCGGATTCTCGAATCCCGTCACGTCATCTGCCTGCCAGCAATGGAGTGAAAGACTGATTTTCTGCAACTTTTCAAGTGCACTGTTTACATCAACGTTTACAGCAGCAAAACGTTCGGCTGCCAAATCAAATGCTTCTTTTACTTTCTTTTCAGTATTCATGGTATGCTTTTTAATTATTGATATTGTTAATACTTTATTTTACTCCAAATATATAAAAGCCCTTGTCCCCGCACCCGATGCGGGGCCGCATAAAAACAGGCCTGATCGATTCGATATTCATATGACCGGTTCTCATGCGATCCCGCGTCAAGCGCGGGAACAAGCTGACTTTTACTATCACACTGGTCTTTATTTATCTTAATTATTATCGTTTTACAACCTGTAAATACCGGTCGTAAACATCTTTCCAAACAGTCTCATCCTGCGGCAGGAATGTTTCGGTCTGAATAGAATCAGCTATCAACTGCCGCATTTCCCAACGGGTGGAGACGATACCGGCAGACCGTGCCTGTACCATACTGTTCCCGATCGCCGTTGCTTCCGACGGGCCGGCAATCACCGGCATGCCGATCGCATTCGCCGTAAACTGATTCAGCAGGTTATTTTTCGAACCTCCGCCGATCACATGCAACCGATCGATCCGGAAAGGCGCCATTCCCTTCAACATCCGGATCACCTCATTATAACGAAGTGCAAGGCTCTCGAAGATGCAACGGATAAAATCGGCATCCGTTTCAGGAACAGGCTGCCCTGTTTCCTCACAATAACCGGCAATAGCCTTTGTCATACACGTCGGATTAGCAAAACGGGGATCGTCCGGATCTACGAAACGTACAAAGGGAACAGCCTGCCCGGCCAGCTCCACGATTTCAGAATAAGCATAAGCACGCCCGGCCTTCTCCCACTCTTTCCGGCATTGTTCCAATAACCACATGCCGGTAATATTTTTCAGGAAGCGGGTTGTTCCCTCGATACCGCCTTCGTTTGTAAAGTTATTCTTATAGGATTCTTCCGTTATGATCGGTTCTTCCGTTTCAATCCCCATCAAGCTCCAGGTCCCGCTACTCAGATAAGCAAAATGCTCATCCCTGGCCGGAACAGCAGCTACGGCAGAAGCCGTATCATGCCCGGCTACAGCAATAACGGGTATCTTGCCAATGCCGGTTTCCTCCGCCAGGGCATCCGTCAGTTCCCCGACAAGCGTTCCCGGCATCACCACCTGCCGCACGATAGACGGCGAAACTCCTGCCGCCTCCAGCAGGGATGGTTCAAATTGTTTCGTAACAGGATTAAGCAACTGGGATGTGGAAGCATCCGTATATTCACACACCTTCTTGCCCGTTAACAGATAAGACAATAGGTCAGGGATGAAAAGTATTTCTTCAGCATTTCTCAAAGGTGCAAAATCCTCCTTCCGGGCACGGAACAGCTGAAAGAGACTATTAAAGTTCATAAACTGGATACCGGTCAGCCGGTAGACTTCCTCACGCGGCACCAGGCGGAAATATTCCTCCAATGCACCTTCCGTATACGGATCGCGGTACGCCCTGGGCAACCCCAGTAAAGAACCATCCGAAGCCAGATAACCGAAATCAACTCCCCAGGTATCGATGCCGATCGAATCGACCGGGATATCTTCCCGGGCACAAAGGGAAAGACTTTTCTTCAGTTCCTCATACAGATTATATATGTTCCAATAATATTTCCCGTGCAATTCCAACAGGTTATTAGGGAAGCGGTGAAGTTCCCGCATTTCAAATTTGCCATTCATTAATGACACCAAAACGGCTCTCCCGCTTGTGGCTCCTATGTCAAATGCTAAAAAGTTATGTTTCTTCATGCCTGCAACAAAGTTATTTGTTTTACAGAAGCAAAAGTAAAAGGTTATTTACTATCTTTGCTTACGAAAATGATTTTAAACCTTTCAATTCTGACATGAATAAACACGCAAATAATCAAATACGCTACCTGACTATCGGAGCGTCTGATGAAGACTGGGGGATTACGGTCACCACGATCGGATACCAATTCATTCCACCCCAAAGTCAATATCCGTTATCCGGTCATCCGGACAGTTATAATTTCAAACCGCAGACAGGACGTATCCTGAAGGAATACCAGCTTGTCTATATAACGAAAGGAAGCGGCTACTTCTCTTCCCAATCCTGCAAACAGCAAAAGATAGAAGCCGGCACCATGATCCTGCTTTTTCCGGGAGAATGGCACAGCTACTATCCGGACAAAGAGACCGGATGGGATGAATATTGGGTAGGATTCCGTGGAATACATATCGACAAACGAGTGGAAAAACGTTTCTTCACGAAAGAAGAGCCGCTTCATAGAATCGGTTTAAGTGCTACTATCGTAGGATTATATGAAGATATACTAAAGTTTGCCATGCAGGAAAAATCCGGATACCAGCAGATGATATCCAGTATCGTCCTTCATATAATGGGTACTGTTTATTATAAGAAAAAGAATGGCGCTTTTACTAATACATATGTAGTAGACAAAATCAACGAGGCCCGTATTCTGATGAAAGAGCAGGTAGAAAACCCCGTGTCACCGGAAGAGATCGCCTCGCAACTGGGACTGGGATACTCCTGGTTCCGCCGTATGTTCAAAGAATATACCGGCGTGTCTCCTGCTCAATACCAGTTACAACAAAAACTATTGAGGGCAAAAGAACTCCTGACAGGAAGTAACCTGAACATATCGGAGATTGCTTACAGCCTGAAGTTTGAAAATGCCGGTCAGTTCTCAACCTTCTTTAAAAAGAAAGAGGGCGTAACGCCCTCCGAGTTCAGGGAAAGAGCACATTAATACGGTTGTTGACGGTTGGACAGAAAACATCAAGAAGCTATTTACTCACTGAAACAGGAAACGAATAATATGAATACAATGGAGACAAACATCCTATTGACCCCCGAACAAATTCCTCCCTCCTACTGCCGTTGCTTCCAAAGCGACTGCCCGAAGTCGGACAGTTGCGCTCGTTTTCTCGCTGGGAAGCACCTCCCCGAAGGCTGGGTGACAGGGCCTGCCGTCTATCCCACAGCCCGTCAAGGCGCGACCTGCGTGTGCTATAAGCAGACACGTATTATCCACGCCGCCTACGGTTTCCGTGCCCTCTTTGCCGAGGTGAAGAAGAAAGACGATACGCCTCTGCGCGACCGTATCAAGACGTATTTGGGTGGAAACACCACCTACTACCGCTACCACAACGGCGAACGCCTTCTCACACCCGAGCAACAGGAATGGATCATCAACCTCTTCCGCCGGCACGGCTATACAGACGAGTTGCGCTTCGACGAGTATCGCGACCTCTACGATTTTATCCTTACCTGATTACCACGGCGTGGTAGCATCTCTTCCACGGATTGGAAGCCACACTACTACGCCTTGGAAGCGAGCCTACCAAAGTGTGGTAGGCTAGTTGGTAAAAGCGAGAAGGGATACATTATACATACTGGTTTGTATTTTAGTTGTATTTCACTTCCATCCCCCGGACTTCGTCGTTTATGACGCCATTGTCATACACCAACTGTCCGTTGACAAAAGTCTGGCTGACACTATGATGAAAGGTAGTCCCTTCAAAAGGTGCCCATCCGCATTTATATACTATATTTTCGGGAGCCACCATCCAGTTCTTCTCCGGATCGACAAGGACCAGGTCGGCATAATAACCCGGACGGATATAACCGCGCCGGTCGATATGGAACAGGTCTGCCGGCATATGCGCCATCTTTTCCACCACTTTTTCATACGTGAAGCAACCCTCTGCCACCATCTCCAGCATGGCAACCAGCGAATGCTGAATCAACGGACCGCCCGAAGCCGCTTTCAAACAACTGCCCTCTTTCTCCGATAACAAATGCGGAGCATGGTCGGTCGCTACGATATCTATTGTATTATCATTAACGGCATTGCGCAAAGCGACACGGTCTTCCAACGTCTTGATAGACGGATTCCATTTGATTCGGTTACCGAACTTAGCGTAATCGCCGTCATGGAACCAAAGGTGATGCACACACACCTCGCCGGTAATCTTCTTCTCGCTCAAAGGAATCTCATTACTCAGCAATGTCAGTTCTTTGGCAGTAGACAAATGCAGGATATGCAAACGTGAATTCAGGCGGGTAGCCAGTTCGACAGCTTCGGATGAAGAGGCATAACATGCTTCCTCGCTTCGGATCTTGCTATGGAAAGAGATGTCGAGATCTTCGCCGTACAATCCTGTATAGTAAGCGATATTACGTTTGATCACTTCTTCCTTTTCCGCATGGATGGCGATCAGCATATCCGCTTCACCGAAGATACGTTCCAGGCTCTCCTTCTTATCCACCAGCATGTTGCCTGTGGAAGAACCGAGGAACAGCTTCAACCCCGGCACACGGCTACGGTCCAGCTTACGGATCTCGTCCATATTATCATTCGTTCCGCCGAAGAAGAAAGAGTAGTTGGCGGCAGATGTTTCCGCTCCGCGCTGCAACTTCCATTCCAGATCGGCTATCGTGGTAGTCTGAGGCTTAGTATTCGGCATATCCATAAAAGAGGTGACACCGCCAGCTACGGCCGCACGGCTTTCACTAGCGATGTCTCCTTTATGTGTCAGGCCCGGTTCACGGAAATGTACCTGATCGTCGATTGCTCCCGGTAACAGGAGCTTTCCTTCAGCATCGATAACTTGTACATTGGAGGCAGTTTCGGGAACAACTTCCTCGAACACCTCTGCTATTTTATCTCCATCAATAAGGACCGAGCCTTTAAACATACGGCCTTCATTCACAATGCGAGCGTTTTTTATCAGAATCTTATTCATATACCTTGTATTTTATTTGTTACAAATGTACATGATTCTATTCAAAAACAACGCAGGCAGGAGCGGTTATTCGTAAGAATAGGCCTGTATTTCCACCGGTCCGATCAAACCGGACGATTGTAGAGGCGAATCTGCATTCCAGGGATTCACGTTTGTCCAGGTGCCGCGTTCCTTTTCAGGCAACGAAGCGTCACCGATCAGGCGGTTCCTCCAGTTATTCACGACTTCCACTTCGATCAGGTTCTCCCCTTTACGTAGAAAGTCTCCAACCGGCAGGCGGTAAGGGGTTGTCCATACGCCGCCAACATACTGTCCGTTGATCTTTACTTTCGCCATGACCATCACCTTGCCCAGATCCAGATAAAGCGCCTTCTGAGGCAGTTTATCCAAGGTGATCCGGTTGGTATAGATTGCTTTTCCTGAGAAATAGCGGATGGACGGGTCTGTACTTTCTGTCCAGTCCTGCAATGCCGGGAAGGTTACAGCTTCTTCCGGTCCTCTTTTCCCTTTTTCAAAATCGACCTGCCAGGGAGAGCTAACGGTTGCCAGAACCTCTTTGACCGGATAATTCCGGGCAGTTGTTTTCGCCGGCGTGCCTTTTTTACGGAAGATAATAAAGGAGCTTTCAAAGCCTTCGAGACGAACCGGTACGGTAGTTACTCCGTCGGCACAGGTAAACTCCGGCAAAAGACGTATCTCTGCTGTCAGCGGATTCCACAGTTCCGGTAATTTTCCGGCTACACGGAAGGACGGGTTTATATCAACCGGGTTTTCACTTTGATTCGAGATAAAATAAATATCACCTTCATCCGTAGCACGGTGGATAAACAAAACAGGCGTACCGGAATTAACACGCATATCCGGTTTTACGTTCAAGGCTTCCAATACCGGTTGCAGGGAAGTCGCCGGCATAAACAGACGGCCTTTACCTATTGTCCGTACGGATTCTGTCTGGTCGCCCCAAAGCTCGGAAGCCAGTGCCTGCACTTTCCGGTCGGCAGCCGGATAATCACTCAGGCTCGGAGAATATTTCGGAGCAGGCCCTATCACACAGGCGCCAGCCTGCAACAGTTCCTTTATCTTCTGCAAAATTTCCGGACGCATGGTTTCCAGTTGGGGTAATACCAGCAAACGATATTTCATTCCGCTAGGCAAAACAATCCGGCCGTCTTCCACCGATGCCCGCTGCAACAAAACTTCCCCATTAATATAATCGAAGGAATAACCGGCAGGAAGTTCAGGCGTACAGATACCGGTCATCTTCGGAGCATCCTCTCCGATAAAGTAAGCTACATCTGCCACATAATCGCCGCGTTGCAACATGAAGTTACATCTTTTCAGATAGCCGGTAAAGACATCCATCTGGCTGAACCAGGTATTCTTCCGGTTAAATTCATTACCGAACCAGGCATCCAACCCCGGTTCGCGGTCTTCAAACGGCTGGTGGATATATACATGCAGTAAAGAGCTGTTTATCCCTTCCGTAAAGAAACGGTCCCCACGCTGCTTCATCTGATACGGATAGCGGCCGAAAGCAGGTCCCCCGCTTGTAAACGACTCGGCCCAGACACGTCTCTTGCCATAAATATGTCCGCAGGAAGAAGCCGCCCTGTTCTCGATATCCCCCAGGGAACCTTCGCTCCAGAACTCGCCGGCTATCTCGTCGGACTGGCCGCCATATTGCAGAAACTCGCCCGGGAATCCCCAATGACCGTAATTTTCCAGCCAGGTCGTCAATCCATGCTGATGACAAACATCACGCAAGCCACCTACATAATCGTAAGAAACACGATCGGCTATCAAACGGCGCAAATCCCACAGGAAGCGGTCTGAAATATCAGGATTACCGACCACTGTACCTTCCAGAACCGGAAGATACGGAACGGGGTCATATCCGTAACGTTCCTTAAATACGCTGATCATATCGTCGGTCCAGTTCTGTCCTCCGGTTTCATAGCTATCCTGGACAACTACCTTAAATGTTTTACGGTCAGCCTCCGGAATGCGTTTCAGTATATCACCGATAAAGGCATCAAAATGGAAAGCGACATGTTTCTTGCTCATCTTATCGATCTCAGGTCCTGTAGCTTCGGGAGCAGCCGGCGAGTTGGTTACACCTGTCGGCAACATCGCCATCCGGCGGATCACCCACTTACCTTCGGGCACTTCCCAATCCAACACACCGTTCTTTGAAAATTCAGTCACGTTCTTTATCGCATCCGGCGAAACCATCAAAGAGGCATCACTAACGGCAGGCTGTTTTTCCCAGAGATAGTCATCCCACATAGGGAGCGGGGTCTGGAACATCTTAGCCAGCGATTTCTCCGGGTAGCGTTCCATCATGGGAGAAGATGTAAGGGTTACATTTCCGGCAGCCTCTCCTTCTTCAGACATTTCCAGGCGGAACTGTGAAGCGGAAGTCTCCGGAAGGGAAATAACGACCGGCGCATAAGGGACAAAGCCTACATTCAGTGCCGGGTTACTACGGTCGATCACGAATTGTCTCAGCAATTCTTCCTTTCCTCCTTTTTTCACCCACAGCTTGGCGGTCGTTTTAAAAGGTGTATTTACCCGGTAGATCAGTGTACGGACGGTTGCTTCCTTATCAAAGACCAGAACGGAGGAGGACGATTGCCCTGACTTCTTATTTATCGCCCAGCTTTTTTCCGCCACTGGCTTATCCAATGCTGGATAAGCGATAACGCAGACGTCCTGTTCATCTTTTCCAACGGAAGGTAGCGTCAGTTGCATACGTCCCGGTCCGGCGACAATCGTATCTGAAGAGGCCAGATAACGCATAGCCTGTGAACTTTTTACCCACGGACCACCAGACTGGCTCCATCCCGGACTGTTGAATATTCCGATTTCTATATTCAGTTCCGTGGCTTTCTTCAAAGCGGCATGCAGCACTTCCCACCATTCGGAACTCAGCAGTTTATGATCGCCGTAAGGGATGCCATCGATACCGATATTCCCGATAAACGCACGATTAATACCAGCCACTTTCATGGCTTCCAGGTCACGTTCCACCCCTTCTTTCGATATATTATCAGAAATCCAGTACCAATAGACACCGGTCTGTACACTATCGGGTATTGAACGGAAGCCTTGCTCGATACTGGCAAAGGATGGATGATTTGCAGACGTCTCTGTCTTATTACATGACAAAAGACCTAAACAAACAAGAATACATAAAGAGAATAAGTGTGTTATTTTCGCCATAATACATGAATTAAGCAATTACATCGATCTTATATGCAAGCAAAAATACTGTTTATATTCTCCTCTATTACTTATAATAATGACAATATACTTCTCAATTCTGATAAATTACGAACCACCTCTTACCGCAATTTCAGTACTCCTAAAGAAGACGGTATATGGAAATCCGGATTAGCGGCATCGGGGATGATCCAGGACGACCAGATCACCTGTTCCTCTTGCGGCCCGTAATAATCGGCACGGTATACACCGAAACGTATCTCGCCGTCCGGTGAGATCACGCCCATTTCTTCCAGGCTCTTCAAGGGGATGGAGCCTTCCACGATATAGGTGTCTTTACCGGTATGTGTTCCCAGTTTCAGCCCTTTAAAGTTCCAGTCGAAATCAAACTGGCGGTAGAACTTTGCATGATAGTCCATGACCTTTCCGCGCGGATCGATCTCCGCACAATAATAATCGCCCATAGCCGGGTCTTTGCTGAAGAAAAACTCGATACGGTCACTGCTCCCAACCGAAGCCTCGGTCTTTTCATTATTATATATAATGGTAGTATCGGCTACCTCATACAGGAAATATAAGTTCTTTTTGTCGTGGCAGACAGAGAACCGGGTCCGGTCTTTAGCAGCCCCGTTCCAGGGAGCGGTCAGGCCCGACACGGCTACAGGTATCTGTTGCCAGTCGTCTTTTTTGCCATCTACGGAAATTGACTTTACCAACGGCGCGCAGATAACCGGGGTAACGGAAACAGACTGGCCGGGAGCCTGGTTGGCAGGAACCATTATCTTCAAATCGTAGTCATTGATCGTTAAAGACAAGGACGATTGTGTATGTGTCGGATCGCTTGCCTCTATACGGAGTTTCCCGTTTTCCGGAGAAAGCATATAGATACCCAGTGTATGTACCGCCAGTGTTATATCATCCGACAGGCGGATGGTTCCTTCCTGATATGCGGTGACATAGAAACGGTTACCGGCTGCTACGGCCTGCATGGCCTCGTCATTGCGAAGCACCCGGATATCATCCGTACGGAAAGTAGCTGTACGGTCTGCCGAAGAGGCCGGCAGTATCAGGTATTGGTAAGTGGCGGGTAGCTCTTTCGGATGGCGGATATATAAAGAGACCACCTCCCCTTCCACTGTTTGCGGTATATATGAACCCATAAAGTCGGACCAGCGGCCGGAACGTTTTTCTGAGATCGCCACACTGTTTTCAGGTTGCATCAGGATATAACCGGTACTGTCATGATAGAAACGCGGAGCCTTCCCGGTGATCGTAACAGTTCCGTCGACAGGATTCCAACGGTTATTTTCCCAATAAGCCAGTTCCCCCTGTTTCATACGCTGGTCGATCGATGTCGCCAGGTTCAGCGTACTGTCGGTCTGAATCCCCGCCCCGAGGCATAACACAAAATCGTCCGTGATAACCCACGACTTGCGGGCATGTGCTCCGTCACGGTTCAGGATCATGGCGGTCATGCCTGTACTGCCATCCGTTACACCACCGACAAAAGTCGTTTCATTACGGACATGCGCCCCGTAAGTACGGGGAGAAGGGATAGGCGCATCGCTTTCATACGAAGTAATACCCGGGACCTTACGCCAGTCCCAGAACGGGAACACATTCAGATATTCATCGCCGTTACGGTATATATAAGTAGCGCCGTCACCCATATAAAAACCTTTCAGGTTATCTTCATTTACTAACTCAGTACCGATCACCCGCTGCGAAGCCATCTTGACAGAGGCCATCCACCCCAGTGCGCGATGGATAGTCTGGTCTGAATCCCAGAAATGTTTCTGTCCGGAAAAGGCTGCCCCCTGCGCAGGTTGGGGAGGGAAATTGTCATTCAGGAAATCATCCATCTTCTGCACATCGGCCGGTGCGCTACCCTTCTTCAGTGAACTGGCAGCATATCCTATCGCCAGCGCTTTATGAATAGGGGCATTATGGAACAATTGCCGGTCGAGGGCATTCACATCCATATAGCCGCGCCAGATAATCCAGCGATAGCCTTCCGTTAATAAATTATTCAGGATAGATTGCTGTTCGGCATTCAAAGCAAAGGAAGTCCCGGCAAACAATCCCGAATAGAAACTCATCTCACCGAGATAAGCCAGCCCATAGTTGCCGAACTGCTGTTGCGGCCCGTGCTGGTGGAAGCTCCAGTCGCTTTTAATACCTTCCTCACGCCCGGTGGTTATTTCAGAGATGATTGTATCGCGGGCAGCCTTTACCAAGGCATAATCGTCTGTCAGCAAACCTTTGACAAGTACGTTTCCTGCCAGCCAGACTTTATTCTGCCCCGTCATGCCGAAACGGGCGTTATCCATTACTTTCACAGCTTCTTTGAGTTCGTCGGGTGTCATCTGCATACGGAGCAGCAGGAAAGCCGGCCCGAACGTTTTCGGGATGCCGATCTCGTTATACCACCAGTTCTTGCAAACAGGTTTCATGCGGAACCAATAACCGAGCGCCTGATGAATAACCGTAGAGAAGCGGGGCGACCAGGTGCACGAAGGTCCTTCGGCATGATAGAGTTTTGCCAGCTCCAGTATACGGTCGGCATGCTTCTTGGCATCCCATCCGGAGCGTTTGGTATCTGTATAGTTGATATCCGGCCAGGAACCGTCTTCATTTATACTCTCCATATATCCTTTGATCTTCTCCATATTGAAGGGATACCGCTGATGCAGTTCCACAACGACCTGATCAGACATTTCCGTCTCAGGCGGGATACCGGACAATATGCGGTTGAGTAAATCCGATTCATCATTGGAACTGATCAAGGTCCCGATATAGTTCTGACGGATCTGCTCCAGTTCGTCCTGCTGTGTTTGCGAGAACACACGCACGGGTAAAAACAAGAATGCGGCTAACAAGAATGTGTTTGTAAGAAGCTTCATGATATTGAATTTAGTACTGAAAGCAACAAATTTACCATAATTAATCCTGACAAATATAATAATGGCGAAAAAAATTGTAACGAATCCGTCCTCTATTACCAGCTATCCCCTTTACTTCTTCTGCGGATACTTGCGGAATAAACTCCACCACTTCAGTTTAAGCACGCCAAACAACGCTTCCCCGAATATGGAAGAGTTCATCTTCGATGTTCCCAATACGCGGTTGATAAAGATAATAGGCACTTCCACCAGTTTGAAACCACATTTATACGCCGTAAACTTCATCTCTATCTGGAAAGCATATCCCTTGAAATGAATATGATCGAGATCGATCGCCTCAAGCACCTCGCGACGGTAGCATTTGAAACCGGCAGTCGTATCCTGTACTTTCATCCCGGTAACGAAGCGGACATAGACAGATGCGTAATATGACATCAATACACGTCCCAGCGGCCAGTTCACCACATTCACGCCATTGCTGTAACGCGAACCGATAGCCACATCTCCCCCCTGCTCCGTGCAGGCGGCATATAACTTCGGAAGATCATTCGGATTATGACTGAAATCGGCATCCATTTCGAAGACAAAGTCGTACTTATGTTCGATCGCCCATTTGAAACCGCAAATGTAGGCAGTTCCCAACCCTAACTTACCTTTCCTTTCTACCATGAAAAGACGTTCAGGAAATTCACTCTGTAATCGCTTTACAATATCCGCTGTTCCATCAGGCGAGCCATCATCTATAATCAAAATATGAAACTCCTTTTCCAACCCAAATACCGCACGGATAATATTCTCAATATTCTCTTTCTCGTTGTAGGTCGGAATAATAACAATACTGTCTGACATATACTTCTTTTATTAATTGACAGTTGACAAGTGACAGTTGACAGATTTACTGCAACTATCCCGCAGAACTGTCGGCAATCGGTTATCAACCCGAATGCGAAGGTACATATTTTAGTTGATTTAAACTTATTACTCTATATTATTTTGAACAAAAAAGCTACCTTTGCCAAACATTTCAGTAACATTTGTTGCTGTCATTTGTTACTTGTCAACAGACAACAATTTTAATGGAGGTACAAGAATTACTTAAAATATTCGCCGCCCACCCACAAGTTTCCGCATTGGATACCCTTTTGAACGGTAATACGTCAAATAACATTTTCCTGAAAGGGTTGAACGGCTCGGGCGCAGCAATGACAATCGCTTCTCTTTTTTTAAAAAGAGGGGGCAACTATGTGTGCATACTCAACGACCAGGAAGAAGCCGGCTACTTCTATCACGACCTGATGCAGCTGACCGGAAGCAATGAGATTTACTTTTTCCCGTCCGCTTACCGCCGGGCCATCAAATACGGACATATCGATCCGGCAAATGAAATACTGCGGACCGAAGTGCTCAGTGTCCTCCAGGACCCCGAAGCACCCTTCGTGATCGTTTCCTATCCCGATGCACTGGCTGAAAAGGTCATATCGCGCGACGACCTGAAAAAGAACACTCTAAAGATCAGTGTCGGCGAGAAGCTGGATAATATGTTCGTGTCCGACGTGCTCGACGAATATGGATTCGAACAGGTGGACTATGTCTACGAACCGGGGCAATATGCCCTGCGCGGCAGTATCCTGGACGTATTCTCTTTCTCCTACGAATTTCCTTACCGTATCGACTTCTTCGGAAAGGAAGTGGAGACAATCCGTACGTTCGATGTGGAAACCCAGCTTTCCAAAGAGAAACTGGAGAGTATCTATATCGTGCCGGAAATGAATAAAAGCGACCGTACCAACACCCTGCTGCTGGATTCACTGCCTGCACAAACAATCCTGGCAGCCAGAGACCTGGCATGGACGAAGGAACGTATCGGCAGCCTGTGGAACGAAGAGCCGGTTGTCGGTGACGAAGAATCGTTTGCCGACATCAGCCGAATGCGTGCCAGACTGGTGACTGGAGAAGATTTCCTCCGGGCAGCCCTCAACTTCCGCCGGATACATTTCGGTACACGCCCGGCAGGAGTAGCGGATGCCACCCTTACATTCAGTACACAGGCACAGCCTATTTACCATAAGAATTTCGACATGGTGAGCGACTCTTTCCGTAACTATCTGGAGAGTGGCTATACATTATATATATTGAGTGACGTAGAAAAACAGGCAACCCGTATCCGGGCGATCTTCGAGGACCGGGGAGAAAATATCCCTTTCACTTCGGTCAACAAGACCATCCATGAAGGATTTACCGATGACGCGCTGCGTATCTGTCTCTTTACGGATCATCAGCTGTTCGATCGTTTCCACAAGTTCAATCTGAAAAGCGAAAAGGCCCGCAGCGGAAAACTCTCGTTGTCACTGAAAGAACTGAACCAGTTCACAACCGGCGACTATATCGTGCATATCGACCATGGCGTCGGGCAGTTCGGCGGCCTGGTACGCACCGAAGTAAACGGCAAGATACAGGAAGCTATCAAGCTGATTTACCAGAACAACGATATCATCTTCGTCAGCATACATTCCCTGCATAAGCTATCCAAATATAAAGGAAAAGACAGCGGCGAACCGCCCAAGCTGAACAAGCTGGGAACCGGTGCCTGGGAGAAGATGAAGGAAAAGACAAAGAATAAGGTCAAGGACATTGCCCGCGACCTGATCCTTCTCTACTCCCAACGCAAACAGGAGACAGGTTTCTCCTACTCGCCGGACAGCTTCATGCAGCACGAACTGGAAGCGAGCTTCATTTATGAAGATACGCCCGACCAGATGAAAGCGACAAGCGAAGTGAAAGAAGACATGGAAAGTTTACGTCCGATGGATCGCCTGATCTGTGGTGACGTAGGTTTCGGCAAGACAGAGGTAGCGATCCGTGCTGCCTTCAAGGCCGTTTCCGATAACAAGCAGGTAGCCGTACTGGTTCCTACAACAGTTCTTGCTTTCCAGCATTTCCAGACTTTTTCGGAGCGTCTGAAAGATTTCCCCTGCCGGATCGATTATATCAGCCGGGCAAGGACTACGGCACAGATCAAAAGGACGTTGATGGATGTCGCCGACGGTCAGGTGAACATCCTGATCGGTACGCATCGTATTGTCAGCAAAGATGTCAAGTTCAAAGACCTGGGATTGCTTATCATCGATGAAGAGCAAAAGTTCGGCGTATCCGTTAAGGAAAAACTTCGTCAGATGAAAGTGAATGTGGATACGCTGACAATGACAGCGACACCGATCCCGCGAACTTTGCAATTCTCGTTGATGGGTGCCCGCGACCTGAGCAGCATCACCACTCCCCCGCCCAACCGGTATCCGGTACAGACGGAAGTGGAGCGTTTCAACCCCGATATTATCCGTGAAGCGATCAATTTCGAGATGAGCCGTAACGGACAGGTTTTCTTTATCAATAACCGTATCCAGAATATTTACGAGATAGAGAATCTGGTTCGCCGTGAAGTACCCGATGCCCGCGTAGCAGTCGGTCACGGACAAATGGAACCGGAAAAACTGGAGAAGATCATCCTCGATTTCGTCAATTACGAATACGATGTCTTGATCGCCACCAGCATTGTGGAAAGCGGTATCGACGTACCGAATGCCAACACAATCATCATCAACAACGCACAGCAATTCGGCCTGTCCGACCTGCACCAGTTACGCGGACGTGTAGGACGAAGCAACCGCAAAGCCTTCTGTTACCTGCTCTCCCCGCCTCTTTCTTCATTGACACAGGAGGCACGCCGGCGTTTGCAGGCCATCGAGAACTTCTCTGAGCTGGGTAGCGGTATCCATATCGCCATGCAGGACCTGGATATCCGTGGTGCCGGTAACATGCTGGGAGCCGAGCAAAGCGGTTTCATTGCCGATCTTGGCTATGAAACATACCAGAAGATTCTGGAAGAGGCTGTCGATGAACTGAAAAGCGATGAGTTTGCCGACCTGTATGCCGATTCCGACAACGGCAAACGGGATTCCGGCAGCGAATATATCCGCGAAACTCATATCGAAAGCGACCTCGAACTGATGTTCCCACCCACCTATATCCCCAACGATTCGGAACGTGTCTCTCTCTACCGCGAACTGGATAATATGGAAGAAGAACGGGATATACTGGCCTTCACGGAACGTCTGAAAGACCGCTTCGGCAAAATTCCGAAGGAAGGAAAAGAACTGATCCGTATCGTCCGCCTCCGCCGTATGGCCAAGAAGCTGGGAATGGAAAAAGTAGTATTAAAGAAGGGGCAGATGAACATCATCCTCATATCCAACTCCGAAAGCCCGTACTATCAGAGCGAGGCTTTCGACAAATTGCTGGCCTTTATACAAAAACATCCCCGCGAATGTAATCTCCGGGACCAGAACGGTAAGCGCAGTATCGTAATAAAAAATGTGAGTACAGTAGAGGCTGCCTGCATGCTGCTTGAAGAAATAGAGAAGACAAAGACTTCTCACGAATAAACCATTGTAAGCAACTCGGTTCAAATATATTTCTTTACATTTGCGAGAATTAATATAAGAATATAATATGCCACATTTAAGAATTAAAAATATAGGTCCGATAAGATATGCAGACATTGAACTAAACAAAGTCAATGTAATCATGGGCCCCCAGAGTTCGGGGAAAAGTACTATCAATAAAATTGCATGTTACTGTTCTTGGGTGGAAAAGAAAATATCATTAGATCAATCTTTTGATTACTTCCTCAAAGAAGGTGTATTTATTGAAGAATTAGCTCGTTTCCACAAACTCACCGGCTATTTTAAGGAAACTTCAGAAATAGAATATCATTCAGAAACAATTAATCTGAAATATATATATAAAGATAAAGAACCTGTCATAAATTGGAAGAACCAGTTTGGATATAAAAGGATAAAACTGTCATATATTCCTGCCGAAAGAAATATTGTTTCGATGATTTCCGACTGGAAAGAAGTCAGCCTGCCCAACAACAACATAAGGAATTTTATGGCAGACTGGAACAATGCCCGCAAAATATTCACTCCTAAGAAACATATTCATCTGCCCTTTTTAGAGATAGACTATTACTATGACGAAAAGAGCGATATGGATTATATTCAAAATCAGGACGGTACCGTTATTCAACTAATGGATGCATCCAGTGGTTTACAATCTATGATCCCTTTAGTCGTATTGCGATCTTATTTTGCAGAGTGGATATATACAAATGAAGAACCAAGAAGTATAGCTTCTAAGGAGAGGGATTCCAGATTTCTAAATATTTTGATAAGTACTTTAAGTAAGCAGGGTGGCGGCATACAATTTACAGAACTAGAGCCATATATTATTCCATATATCGCAACAGCAGGTACCGGATTCTTTATTGAGGAACCGGAACTTAATCTATTTCCGTCTACCCAACGAGATATACTATACAATCTCATCAGCAGTGTTCAGCAACGTGAAGACGACTCATTAATTCTCACCACCCATAGCCCCTACATCCTTTACGCCCTGAATAACTGCATGTTAGGCTTTCAAGTAAAAGAGACAATGCCGAAAACGGAACAGGAAAGTCTGGCTAGCCGACAATCATGGATAGATCCGTCGCTGGTATCCGCATGGGAAATAAAAGATGGTAAGTTAGTAGATATTAAGAATAGCAGACTGAATACAATCGGAGATCATTATTTCAACACAATAATGAATGAAGTAATGGATGAATATTATGCAATGCTCAAGTATATCAAAAGAACAAAATGAAAACACGGATAAATGATTCTATACAACAACATCAGGTTTATCCATGTTCATATACAAGCATCCATATCGTTGATTGGAAAAAGTTCACGAGCGAAAATCTGAAAGTACATGATCGTGTTCCGGTTAACCCGAATACAGGAAAACTAATCCACTCTGTTTGCTTAAGGAATGATTCGGCCATATCCATTCTTGTGGATGCATTCGGCGAAAACGCATTACAATACAGCAAAAAGAAAAAGGCCCGTCAATGCGAATGTGTTATTTACCCCGATAATTATAAAGATACAGATTGGGTTCTTTTTGTAGAAATGAAATATGCAGAAAACGAGATCGCTGCTTTCAGGAAAGAAAACGATTATCCGAATAATATGATTGAGCAAATAAAGCAGACCGTTCAATTCTTTAAAGATAAATGCATTTTACCGCAGGAAAAAGAAGTATACGCTATCGTTTCATTTCCCAATTTACTATCTGCATTCAATAGTACGATATTCAGTATCGATGCCATAAACGATTTTTATCTGGACTATGGCATTATTATAAGAGGCACAAACAACGCGGAGATTATCAGTTCCGACAATATAAAGCTAATTGGATAAAATGAAGATGTCATGAAAAGAACATTGGTAGACCTTTTTGAAAACTCGGTGAAACAATATCCCGACAACCCGTTCTTATGGGAAAAGACAACAAACAAATTTGAGCCTACCACCTACACACAGGTAAGGGAACAGGTTTACACGCTGGGCGCCGGACTGGTTGCCCTGGGAGTAATGAAAGGCGACAACATGGCCCTGCTCAGCGAAGGCCGCAACGCCTGGATCATCGGCGAACTGGCGATGTTCTACGCCGGAGCCACCAACGTCCCCCTCTCTATCAAACTGGAAGAGGCAAACGACCTGTTGTTCCGTCTGACACATGCCGATGTAAAATATATTATGGTATCCGGCAACCAGTTGAAGAAAATACGTTCTATCGTCGATAAATTGCCGTTGCTCCGGCAAATCATCATCTTCGACGACCAAAAAGAATATCAGGAAAAAGAAATTCCCCTCTCTAAAGTAATAGAAATGGGGCAAGAATACCTCAGTGCACATCCGTTGGAAGAGTTTCTGGCAATCGGACAATCGCTTACCAACGATGATTATGCCACAATCACCTACACCTCCGGAACAACTGCCGACCCGAAAGGCGTTATCCTCACTCATCGCAATTACACGGCTAACGTGGAGCAATCACTTACCTGCGTAGATATCGACGATACCTGGCGCACGTTGGTTATCCTTCCGCTCGACCATTGCTTTGCCCATGTGGTAGGCTTCTATATATTTATGTATAAAGGAGCTTCGGTAGCTACCGTACAGGTGGGAAGAACCGGTATGGAGACGTTAAAGAATATCCCTGTAAACATCAAGGAATTTAAGCCGTATTTAATATTGAGTGTCCCGGCCCTTGCCAAGAACTTCAAGAAGAATATCGAACAAGGCATCCGGGCGCAGGGTAACATGGTCAACCGTCTGTTCCACATGGGACTGAACGTGGCATATACCTATAACGGGGATGGCGGCGATGACAAAGGTCGTGGCTGGCGGTTCCTGCTAAAGCCGGTTGTAAGCCTGTTCGATAGTATCATCTTTTCTAAAGTCCGTGAAAACTTTGGCGGCGAACTGAAGTTCTTTATCGGCGGCGGTGCCCTGCTGGATAAGGATTTACAAAAGTTCTATTATGCCATCGGCCTGCCGATGTATCAAGGGTACGGGCTTAGCGAAGCAACCCCTGTCATCTCGACCAACGGCCCGCGCCACCACAGGTTTGGAAGCAGCGGCGTACTGGTTCAACCGCTTGACCTGAAAATATGCGACCAGGAAGGTAAAGAACTTCCCCTCGGAGAAAAAGGCGAAATTGTTATCCGCGGAGAAAATGTCATGGCAGGATACTGGAAAAATCCGGCTTCTACGACCGAAACCATTAAAGACGGTTGGCTTTACACCGGGGATATGGGATATATGGGTAAAGACGGCTTATTATATGTATTAGGCCGTTTCAAAAGCCTGCTGATCGGTAGCGATGGCGAAAAATACAGTCCGGAAGGTATCGAAGAAGCATTGGTTGAACATTCTTCCTGCATCGACCAACTGTTGCTTTACAACAACCAGAATCCTTATACGGTTGCCTTGGTTGTACCGAACAAAGACCATCTGAAAAGACATCTCTCCCACCTGCAACTCGATCTGAATACGGAAAAAGGAAAAGAAGAAGCCATCCGTATCATCCAAAAACAGATCGACCGTTTCCGTAAAGGGGGTGACTTGTCATCTATGTTCCCCGATCGCTGGCTACCCACCACATTTGCCGTCTTGCCCGAACCGTTCACCGAACAAAACGGCATGGTTAACAGTACAATGAAGATTGTCCGTGGAAAAGTAGAAAAAGCATACGCTTCCCGCATCGATCATTTATACACACCGGAAGGCAAGAATCCGGTAAATAGGGAGAATATAAAGTCGTTGTAAACGGCTCCTGCATCCTCCTTGATTAAATATTATTAATAAGGCTGACTCCGCTCCTACGGGGAAAAAGCTTACCTTTGCCAACTGCATTATCCGAGAAGGAATAACGTTAGTTTCATGGTAAAAAGAATTCACTTAATAGTATTATTGGTTCTGTTGCAGGCAGTGACCGGTGTTGCCGTTTTATATGCGCAAAGCATGACCTCTGCATCCGGTATCGTAAAGGATTCAATAACCGGAGAACCTTTGGCTTTTGTTTCCGTCTATTTTGACGGTTCAACCATTGGGGCAATGACCGACGACAACGGGGCTTTCGCCTTACAGAACGATAAAGGTTATAACAAGCTGGCTGTCGCATCATTAGGATACGACACTAAAATACTCGACCTGAAAACCGGACAGAAGAATGACGGACTTACCATTGACCTTCGCCCTACCGCTTTCGAAATATCCGAAGTCATCGTCAAACCCAAAAGAGAAAAATATTCCCGTAAAGACAATCCGGCCGTCGAACTGATTAAAAAAGTAATCGAACATAAGAACGACAACCGCATCGAAGCCAAGGACGAATATCAAACCGAGGTATACGAAAAACTCTCTCTCTCCCTGGATGACTTCAACCCGGATTTCGAGAAAAACAAGTTCATGAAGAAATTCAAATTCATCAAGAACTACCTGGACAGTTCCGAATTTAACGGTAAACCCATCCTGACCCTTTCCGTTCGTGAAACAATTGCAGATAGATATTACCGGAAACATCCGAAAACAGAAAAAACGATTGTCAAAGGCAAACGTATGCAAGGCGTCGACCAGACTCTGGATGACGGCGGGGGCATCACCTCCAACCTGGAAGAGATATTTCAGGGCATCAACATCTTCGATAATAATATCAATATCCTGTTGAACCGTTTCGTCAGCCCCTTGTCCTCCACCCTGGCTACCAGCTATTATAAATACTATATCATGGATACCCTCGATATAGGAGGCGATAAATGTGTCGACCTGGCTTTCGTTCCGGTCAACAGCCAGAGTTACGGTTTTACCGGAAGGTTATACATCACTCTTGACGGTAATTATGCCTTAAAAAAATTCCTGCTGAACACCCCCGCCAATATCAACCTGAACTGGGTGGACAAACTCCGCATCGAACAGGAATTCGAACGGATGCCGGACAGCACCTGGGTAGTAAAGAACGAAAACACCTATGTCAATTTCTACCTGGTAAAAGGCGCCCAGCAGCTCTATGCGCACCAACTCAGGAATTACGACAAATACAATTTCAACATAGAACAGGCGAAAGCAGACTCCGTTTTCAACCTGCTGGGTTCACTCCATACATTACCTGTGGCAATCGAACAGCCCGATACCTTCTGGATAAACAACCGCCATGTGCCTCTGAAAGAAAAAGAAAACGCCTTGGACGACCTACTGGCCCAACTCCGGAAAGTCCCGGCATTCAATGTAATCATCAAAACAGCAGAAATACTTATATCCGGATATATCCCGACAGCCGGCGATAAAAAATCCACCAAATTCGACTTCGGTCCGATGAACACGACAATCAGCGGTAACAGTCTGGAAGGTGTCCGTTTACGTATCGGCGGTATGACGACAGCCAACCTGAATCCTTACTGGTTCGCCAGCGGATATCTCGCCTACGGAACGAACGACCGTAAACTGAAATACAATGTAAAACTGACACATAGCTTCAATAAAAAACTATACCACGAAGGAGAAAGTCCGGTCAATAATTTATCCTTTATCCAGGAATATGACGTATATACCCCCGGACAGGATTTCCTTTTCACCAGCAAGGATAACATCTTTGTTGCCTGGAAAGTAGGCGAACCTGTAACTAAAATGCAGTATATCCGCAAATCCATGTTCCAGTACGAAAAGGAATGGCTGAACGGCCTTACGTGGAGGTCATGGGTCTATAACCAGAATAACCAGGCTGCCGGAACGCTCAAATATATCGAGAAAGAAGCAGACGGCACATTGATTCAAAAAAAGGATATTACAACCTCTGAAATCGGAACACAACTCCGTTTCGCTCCCGGTGAACGCTCTTACGACGGACGCTCCGGAAAAGAATCGGTCTTCAACCTGTCGAAGGATGCTCCTATCTTCAAACTGTCACATCAGTTGGGTATCAAAGGGGTACTGGGTGGAGAATATAACTACAATCATACGGAAGTCAGTGCGGAAAAACGTATCTGGTTATCCTCGTTCGGGCATATCGATACGCAGTTGAAAGCCGGAAAAGTATGGAACAAAGTACCTTTCCCGCTGCTGATCCTGCCGAATACCAACCAGTCAATTACTATCCAGCCGGAAGCATTCCACATGATGAATGCCCTGGAGTTTGTGACAGACCAATATGTTTCATTCAATGCAACTTATTATTTAAAAGGTTGGATATTAAACCGTATCCCGGGTATCAAATGGCTAAGGTTACGCGAAGTAATCTCTTTCAATGGTATCTACGGAGGACTGACGGATAAAAACAATCCGGCCTTGACACCGAATCTGTTCCTCCTGCCCGACGGCACACGTCCTTTGGGTAAAACACCCTATATGGAAGCAAGCGTCGGCCTGGAAAACATCTTCAAGATTCTTCGTATAGATTATTACCGACGGCTTACCTATCTGGATGAACCGAATATAAAGAAAGGAGGGGTGCGTATTGCGTTGCGATTCTCCTTCTAACTCTCCTTTAAATCATGCGCCTAATGCCTGGGCACTCATACCTTTACTGGTATTCCTGCTCACCTATCTGGTCGTATCCATATTGGCAGGCGATTTTTATAAGATGCCTATCACCGTAGCTTTTGTCATATCATCTGTCGTTGCTATCGCCATATCCAAGGGAGGAAAACTGTCCAACCGTATCGAACAATTCTGCCGCGGAGCTGCCAACAGCAATATCATGCTGATGGTACTGATCTTTATTCTCGCCGGGGCGTTTGCCCAGACAGCCAAAGCGATGGGGGCCGTAGATGCGACCGTCAATCTGGCAATGTCGATCCTGCCCGGAAACCTGTTGGCTGCCGGTATATTCCTGGCTGCCTGCTTTATATCTATTTCAGTCGGGACCTCCGTAGGTACAATCGTTGCCCTCGCTCCAGTGGCAGTAGGTATTGCCGATAAGACGGGAATGCCCGATCCCCTGATGCTCGGAGTGGTTGTAAGCGGAGCCATGTTCGGCGACAATCTGTCTTTCATATCCGACACTACGATCGTTGCCACCCGAACACAGGGATGTAACATGAATGATAAGTTTAAAGTGAACATCCGTATCGCTCTCCCCATCGCTATTATTACAGGTATAATATATGTATTGGTTGGAAGCGGTATCGACAGCAATTACACAGCCGGAGCGATCGAATGGACAAAGGTGGTTCCTTACCTGGTAGTCCTTGTCGCCGCCATTTGCGGAGTCAATGTAATGCTGGTCTTATTTATCGGTATCCTGCTCTCCGGCATTGTCGGATTGCTGACGGGAGGTTTCGACATATGGGGCTGGACAGCTTCGATGGGACTCGGTATAACCAATATGGGTGAACTGATTATCGTCACTTTACTGGCAGGAGGCATGTTGGAAATGATTCGTTACAATGGAGGTATCGACTGGATCATCCTCAAACTGACTTCCCGCATCCATTCCTCCAAAGGAGCGGAAATGAGTATCGCCGCATTGGTCAGCTTTGCCAATCTCTGTACGGCAAACAATACGATTGCCCTGATCATGGCGGGACCGATCGCAAAAGATATTGCAGATCGTTTCAAAGTCGACCCACGCCGCAGCGCAAGTATTCTGGATATTTTCTCTTGTTTCATTCAGGGAATCATCCCCTACGGGGCACAGTTGCTAATGGCTTCAGGATTAGGTCAGGTCTCCCCTCTCGAGATTATGCAGTACCTATACTATCCTTATTTATTGGGATTCGGCGCTTTACTGGCAATCCTCTCAGGATACCCGAAAAAATACAGTAACATGGTTTCTACGAAATAGCAAATCCAGACACATATAAACAAAAAAAGGCTATCCATCACGGACAGCCAATCTTCATTGTTAACCTTAAATCTAATACCATGAAAAACACAGTGCAAATATAGGGGTTTTATGTTATTCAGCATAATATTTGCAAGAAAAATGCCTCGCATTAACATTATTTAACCAAAACATGCTCTAAAACATATAAAATGAAGTATCCTTTACAGGAAACTTTATTACTCACCCCACTTAAAAATAAAGGGGACACCCTAAACCGGATATCCCCTCCCATCAACAAACCTCTTATATTTGTTATTTACCGAAACGTTCTTTCAGTTTTGCGATCATGTCTTTAGTCATTGTATCCAGATCGTAAGTCGGCTTCCAATCCCATTCTTCACGGGCACAAGTATCATCCAATGAATTGGGCCATGAATCAGCGATCGCCTGACGCAACGGATCAACCTTGTATTCCATCTGGAAGTCAGGAATATATTTACGGATATTGTTTGCTATAATTTCCGGATCGAAACTCATAGAAGCAATATTGAATGAGTTGCGGTGTTGCAGACGTGTAGGATCGGCTTCCATAATCTGGATAGCAGCATGTAATGCATCCGGCATATACATCATATCCATAAATGTTCCGGCAGCGATCGGACATTCAAACTTCTCACCCTTTACGGCTGAATAATAAATATCCACTGCATAGTCAGTTGTACCACCACCCGGAGGAGTTACGTAAGAAATCAATCCCGGGAAGCGAACCGAACGTGTATCCACACCGAAACGGATGTTATAATAGTCGCTCAACAACTCGCCGGAAACTTTAGTCACACCATACATCGTACGCGGGTTACGGATCGTATCCTGCGGAGTCTTGTCTTTCGGAGTGTTGTTACCGAATACACCGATAGAACTCGGAGTAAATACGGCACATTTCATTTCACGTGCTACTTCCAGTACGTTGAATAATCCACCCATACCGATCTTCCAGGCTAACTGAGGCTTTGCTTCAGCAACGGCAGACAACAATGCAGCCAGATTATAGATTGTGTCAATCTTATATTTAGACACTGTCTCGGCGATCTGCTGTTCATTTGTTATGTCAACAAGTGCAGAAGGTCCTGATTCCAATAGTTCACCTTTGGGTTCTGCTCCGGATATATAACCTGCTACGATGTCGCCATCATAACGTTTTCTCAACTCCATGGTTAACTCTGAGCCGATCTGACCGGTAGAACCGATAATTAATACATTCTTCATTGCGTTTTTATTGTTCTTTTAAGTTTTTTCTGCGGCAAAGGTATAGAGAATAAAATTGTTCCCACACGATTTTCTTGTGTTTTTTCATGCTAATATTCAAAAAAAAATATGACCTTTGCTTCACCAGTTGAGAGTTGACTATTAACTGTTGACAGTCCTTTGTAACAAAAACGAACTAACTGTTACTTTTCAACTATCAATTGTTAACTAAATAGTCTACTTGATTCAAAAATACTAACAAAAAACAAAGTTATGTACGGTAAACTGAAAGATTTCCTTACACAGGAACTGGCTAACATTAAAGCAGCCGGATTGTACAAAAACGAGCGTATTATCACTACGCCACAAAGAGCCGACATTAAAGTAAATGCCGGAAGTAATGTTTTAAACTTCTGTGCCAACAATTACCTTGGTCTGTCAGACAACCAGCGTCTGATTAAAGCAGCTAAAGATGCCATGGATTCTCACGGATACGGTATGTCATCCGTTCGTTTCATCTGCGGAACACAGGATTTGCACAAAGAATTGGAAGCCGCTATTTCCGATTATTTCAAAACAGAAGATACGATTCTGTATGCCGCCTGTTTCGATGCAAACGGTGGTTTGTTCGAGCCGTTGTTCGGCGAAGAAGATGCCATCATCTCCGATGCGTTGAACCACGCCTCCATCATTGACGGTGTACGTTTGTGTAAAGCAAAACGTTATCGCTACGCCAACGCCGATATGGCTGACCTGGAACGTTGCTTGCAGGAAGCTCAGGCACAGCGTCATCGCATCATCGCCACAGACGGTGTCTTCTCTATGGACGGTAACGTTGCTCCGATGGACAAGATCTGCGAACTGGCAGAAAAATACGATGCACTGGTCATGGTCGACGAATCTCACTCAGCCGGTGTAGCCGGTCCGACAGGTCGCGGTGTGGCAGAACAATATAATGTATATGGAAAAATAGATATTTTCACAGGTACATTAGGTAAAGCATTCGGTGGCGCCATGGGTGGTTTCACTACAGGTAAAAAAGAAATTATCGACATGCTCCGCCAGCGTTCACGTCCTTATCTGTTCTCGAACTCAGTAGCACCGGCTATCGTCGGAGCCAGTCTGGAAATGTTCAAGATTCTGAAAGAAAGCGACGCACTGCATACTAAGCTGATGAACAACGTTTCTTACTTCCGCGATAAGATGCTGGCTGCCGGTTTCGATATCAAACCGACACAGTCTGCTATCTGCGCCGTAATGTTGTATGATGCCAAATTGTCTCAGGACTTTGCTGCAAAAATGCAGGAAGAAGGCATTTATGTAACAGGATTCTACTATCCGGTAGTTCCGAAAGACCAGGCCCGTATCCGCGTTCAGTTGTCTGCCGGCCACGAAAAAGAACATCTGGATAAAGCCATTGCAGCATTTATCAAAGTTGGTAAAGAGCTGAATGTCATCAAATAAAAGATTGAAAAAAAGAAGCGGCAACATCGGGATGTTCCGCTTCTTTTCTTCCTAAAACAATCTATTAACCTATAAATATACCTATCAGTAATTATTATCTTCCTCGCTATCGACAAGGTTGTTCAACTCAAACTCCAGACTGACTATATCTTTCCTCCACGAATCTAAAATATGGGAAGGAATATCTTTCGGAGCATTATCTATCTTCGACTGGATATTCGAAACCTCCAGTTCCAATCTTTCTCGTCTGTTCATATCTCTTATAAATTATCACCTGTTTAACAATCTCTCAACTATTAAACAACAGTCCCGGTCAATATGTTCAGAAAGATTTTCTATCTTTGTATTCCTAAAACAATCGACAATAGAATATTTATGCAACTTAGTAATTATCACAGTCATTGTACATTCTGTGATGGGCGCAGTACGCCTGAAGACTTTGTAAAGTTCGCTATATCCCATGGCTTCCGGGCGTATGGATTTTCATCACACTCCCCCCTGCCCTTCGAGACCTTCTGGAACATGTCGAAAAACGACATGCCCGAATACCTGGCTGAAATAGACCGGCTGAAAAAGAAATACAGCGACCGGTTAGAAATATATACAGCCCTGGAAATTGATTATCTGGATGAAACCTACAACCCATCCATCCCTTATTTCCAGGAACTTCCGTTGGACTACCGCATCGGCTCCATCCATTTCCTTCCTATCTCGGAACATCTGAGTGAAGAGAATATGGTCTGTATCGACGGTTCCTTCGCTGATTATAAAGCATCGGTAGAACGTTATTTTGAAGGAGATATCCGCAAGTTGGTAACCCGTTATTATGATTCGACACTAAAAATGATAGAAGCCGGCGGTATCGATATTGTCGGCCATATGGATAAAATATATATGAACGGGCACAAATGCGAAGGTTTCTCTTTTGACGCAGCCTGGTATCAGGAACCGTTCAGAGCAACCCTCGACCTGATAGTAGAAAAAGGATTGATGGTTGAAATAAACACCAAAAATCTGGAAAAGAAGCAACAGCTATTTCCCCGGAAAGAGTACCTCGGATTACTGAAAGAGATGAACATCCCCGTGATGGTTAATTCCGACTGCCATTATCCTGACCTGGTAAACGACGGACGGGAAAAGGCATTCAAATTGCTGAAAGAGATCGGGTTTAAATCTACCCGTGAATTGGTGAAAGGGGAATGGCAGGATGTCGCCATTGACTAATAGGAAAGTATTATTGGAAATTTACCTCAAACTCCAGGGGAAAGAAATCTTATCCAGCAGACTCCTACGATCAGAGGAGAGTTCGCCTTTTTTCAAGGCTCTGCGCTGTACGAAACACCAACTGCCCAGCTTGTTCTCACGGGCGGTTGGCCAGCGGTTGTTTTCAGAGAAGAATTGTTGTAGTTTTTCATAGTTTTCCATCCAGACATCATCGATGGTCCAGATAAAACCTTCGGCATCCATCCGAGCGATGCGTTCAGCTGAAAGTAGACCTTGTTTCCGGTTTTTACGCTGGGTGTTACACCAACTGCCGGCTTTTCCTTCATTGCTTTTGGGCCAGCGTTTATGTTTCTTGTAATAAATAAGTACCTGCTGCCAGTTCTCCGCCCAGAGCGAATCCAGATCCTGTTCCCACCAGAAGCCGATCGAATCGAGCAACCGGATTCTTTCATTGGAAAGGAGACCTTTCTTTCGTGCCTGCCGTTGGGTGTTGCACCAGGTATTCAGTTTGTTTTCACCGCGTTTGGGACAACGGTGTTCTACAGCCATAAATGCTTTCAGTTCTTCAAAGCAGTTCATCCAGCGGCTGTCCTGCACCTCCCATTCAAAACCGATCCGGTCCAGCTGTGAGATATAATCTTCCGACAACGTCCCTTTCTTCCGGGCAATCCGCTGGGTATTGCACCAGTTTCCCAACTTTCCTTCGGCTGCCTGCGGCCAGCGCCCTTCACGTTCCTTATATTCGATCAGACGCTCATACATGACCGGCCACGCATCCAACTCCGCCAGCATATCATCCACACGGGCACGGATATCAGACAGGAATCCGGTTACCTCAAACTCCATAAAGCCTTTAAAGCTCTTCGGGGCACGGATCGCCGGATGATAAACCAACTCCCTTGACATAGCCTCATAAACAGAACGCCCCGAAAGGTTATTGACAAAGTCAAGCACTACCGGATGACGGTCCGAACCTGCTTTCAGGCAACGGCCCAGCTGTTGCAAGGCGACCACATATGATTCCGTCCGACGCAGGAACATGGCAGCATCTACTCCTTCCACATGCAATCCTTCGATCAGCATATTT
>NZ_QTMM01000019.1:138790-139093 GCF_003635445.1 Parabacteroides sp. AF17-3
GGTTACCTCAAACTCCATAAAGCCTTTAAAGCTCTTCGGGGCACGGATCGCCGGATGATAAACCAACTCCCTTGACATAGCCTCATAAACACCCGAAAGGTTATTGACAAAGTCAAGCACTACCGGATGACGGTCCGAACCTGCTTTCAGGCAACGGCCCAGCTGTTGCAAGGCGACCACATATGATTCCGTCCGACGCAGGAACATGGCAGCATCTACTCCTTCCACATGCAATCCTTCGATCAGCATATTTATGGAGAAAAGGACATGCAGTTTTCCTGTTTCCCTACGAAAACGACGCAA